>NZ_JBYSYW010000023.1:0-90989 GCF_058783825.1 Pseudomonas sp. FW305-96 | reverse complement strand
GCCGATGGTAGTGTGGGGTTTCCCCATGTGAGAGTAGGTCATCGTCAAGATTCATTTCGCAAAACCCCTATCTGCGCAAGCAGGTAGGGGTTTTGTCTTTGGGCTTTTGGAAAGCCTGCGCCCGCTCTCACCGCAAGCCCGCAATTTTCTTCGCCTCAGTTTCCCAGCTCTCATACGATTGCCAACACAATAATGGCAAAATGACATGTCTAGCCTTGTGGCTTAAGATCATCGAGAAGTCACAGGCATCTCGCGCGACTGTCACCAAAGGGTTAGGTCTTTGATATGGCTAAGCTTTCAGAGTCGGATAACGGGCACAGTCATTTTGTTTTCTTCAGTGAGTATGAAGAAGAGGACTTTGATGCGTTTGTTGAGCATGTGTTGACCGCGTTGAATGTTCGCGAGATGGGGCGTGAGGAAGGGCCGTATTCCACGTTGGTTATGACGGAGTACCAAGGGCATAAGCTGGTGCTGACGAGTGGTTCGTTTGAAGGGTGTTTCATATCAATGGATCAGGGAGTGGCTTGGTTGGCGAAGGAAATCATCGGGCGGGTATGATTTGGGTGCGGTATGGCATCATTTTCACGCGGCCCATCACGCAGCCTGCCGCCACGAAAGGCCGCTTCAGGATTTATGCTGGCCCGCATGCAAACGTTAATCTGGACGTGTGAATGAAACCCTTTGACGACCTGGTGGCCGAGGCCTGTGCGGCAGATGTGACTGGCTGGGGTTTCGATTGGCTGGCAGGTCGCGCCTCTGAGCAGCGCCCGCCTTGGTGCTATGCCCAGCTCCTTGCGCAGCGCCTGGCGGGTGTACGCTCAGCCCTGGATCTCGATACCGGCGGCGGGGAGGTTCTGGGTGAGGTTGCGCGCTTTGCGCCCCTCATGTGCGCCACGGAAGCCTGGCCACCCAACGCTCGCAAGGCCCACGAGCGCCTGGGGCCACGCGGCGTTGAAGTCATCGAGGTAGCCCCCGGCACAGCGCTCCCATTCGCCGACGCCTCGTTCGAGCTGGTCACCTCACGCCACCCGGTGAATCCCGACTGGCACGAGATCCATCGCGTCCTCCGGCCTGGTGGACATTACTTCGCCCAGCACGTAGGCCCAGCCTCGGCCTTCGAGCTGATCGAGCATTTCCTGGGGCCGTTGCCACGTGAACGGCAAATGCGCGAGCCGCAGGATGAGGTAGCAGCAGCGCAGGCAGCCGGGCTTACGGTGACAGATTTACGGACAGCCCGCTGCCGCATGCTGTTCCATGATGTGGGCGCAGTCGTATGGATTCTTCGCAAATGCGTATGGTGGGTGCCAGACTTCTCTGTGCACCAGTACCGCGCTGAGCTTCTGGCCCTGGATAACCAGATGCGCCAGGGGGAGCCCTTCATAGCGCATTCCACCCGTCATCTCATCGAAGCGAGGCGTTGAGCTGAGATAAACGGTGGGTACAAAGAAGAAGCCCTAGCGCGCGTTGTTTGGGGATCGGTGGGCCGGGGAAAGTTGAATTGGTTTTCTAGGTGTCTAATTTTATGAATAAATATTGGTTTATTAGAAGCATTGGGATACCTATTGGAATACCATGAAAGCTCATTTGAGCAACATGCCTCATTACCTTCTAATGCGATGGTCAGCGCAATATCCTAGACCTAAACTGCAGCGGAGCGTCGGCAATACCGGAAGAGCCTCTGTTTGCCGGGAGCAGCGGTGATAAGCCCGGGGTGGATTTGGCATGCCGACAGGAAGCGCCGAATGCCCGACCTAACCAGCATGTGTTTTTGTGTGGTTGGTTGCTTGGGATGACAAGGGCAGCGACAGCCATGCCTGCGGCGATGTCAAGTGATTCCTCAATCCGGTCATTACCTGGCTGTCCCGCATTCCCTCGGTGCTGGGCTATGTAGGACTGGCGCTCAGTACGCTCAGCACTCAAAATATGCGCTTTGATGTAGTGATGAGTCCGAAGCCCTTATGTGCCACGTTTACCTGGCCAATTTCACCCAATGCTCATTGATCGTGCCTGAATCGCGGATCATCGCAGACCTTTTATTGCAGGGCATAGAGGGTAGCGACTGGGATAAACACGTACGCGACTTGAATGTGCTACAGAAGCGCACAGTCAGAACCGCCGGTACCTACGCAGTCCTGGCGCGCTCACGCCTGCAGACGATGACCAGCGGTCTATGGGCTTTGGTGCGCGATGGCAGCGTTCCTGTAGCCACTCATGCCGTTCTCGCCGCTACGGTCAAGTTTTCGCCACTCTTTGGCGATTTCCTGCGCACCGTCGTTCGTGACCAATTCCGCCGATTCGCCACACACCTGGACTCACGCTGTTGGGACGCCTACATCGAGGACAGCATGCGCTCGCAACCGAACATGCCTACCCTCAGCGACTCAACTCGGGTTAAGTTAAGGCAAAATGCCATGCGTATGCTTGCGGAGGCTGGTTTCATCGAAAGCACCCGAAGCCTGCGCCTACGCAGTCAGCAGATTGAACCAGCGGTTCTTTACTACTTACGTCAACACAATGAGCAATACGTGCTCGATTGCCTCCAGGTATGCCCGTGAACGACCTCGACGAACGTCTCAACAGAATCCTGGAAAAAGTCACCTCTGATGACTTTCTCGGTGGCCAGGGCTTGGGTAACGAGGTGCCGTTCTACGCCTTCGATTATCTGCCGCAGGATGAAGAGAGGGTCCGCGAGCATGCTCGGTTTCTCCAGGGGGCGATTATCAAGCGCCGTCCAGAGCTCAGGGTCGCTTTCATCAACCTGTTCGAGCTGATGATCGACATGCTGAAAAGTCGCAGCAAATTGGATCAATCCATCGAAATGCAAGCTAAGAAAGGTGACGACTACTTGCTCAAGGCCCTCAAGGCACCACTTGATGCAGGCAAGGTTGCCAGAGAACTGGTCGATCGCTATCCGCCAAGTGAGTTTGACCTGCTGGTCATCAATGGTGTCGGCAGTGCATACCCGCTGATTCGCACCCACAACCTTCTGAATAACCTCCAGCCGTTTATGGGGCAGACCCCGTTGGTGGTTTTCTACCCCGGCCTCTATGACGGCCAATCGTTAAAGCTGTTCGGTCAGCTAGGCGAGAAACCCTATTACCGTGCTTTCCGACTGGTGAGCTGAAAAGGATGTCCACCGTGCAAATCAAGAGTCTCTTTACCCGCTCTATTCACCGCTCGATCAATGGTGTGATCAAGGCTGACCAGGATGACGCTGAGTCCGTCTGGCAAGAGTTGGATGAATACGTCATTACCCGCGAGTTGGATCAGCATTTACGCAGCTTTTTTGAAAGCTACTTGGTGGCTCTGGACAACCCCCAGGATGCATCGGGGCGAGTAGGGGTGTGGATCTCTGGTTTCTTCGGGTCGGGTAAATCGCACTTCCTGAAAATTCTCTCCTACCTGCTGGAGAACAAGAAGGTCAGCAAGGACGGCGAAGCTCGCCAGGCCATCGATTTCTTCGAGCGAAAAATTGCTGACCCGATGCTGGCTGCCGATATCAAGCGCGCCATCGCCGCTGAGACCGATGTGCTGTTGTTCAACATCGACAGCAAGGCCGATAGTGGTGATGGCCGTGATGCAATCCTTCGCGTCTTCCTGAAGGTCTTCAATGAGCGCCTGGGCTTTTGCGGTGATCACCCGCATATCGCCCACATGGAGCGTCACCTGGATGGCTTGGGCAAGTTTGCTGAGTTCAAGCAGGCATTCGCTGACGCATCGGGCTCCACTTGGGAAGATGAACGCGATGCCTACCACTTCCAGGTTGATGCACTGGCTACTGCTCTGTCGAAAACCCTGGGGCAGGAAATCAAGGATGCCGACGCTTGGGTGGAGCGCTTTGAAAACGACTTCAGTCTCAATGTCGATAGCTTTGCCAAGTGGGTGAAGGAATACCTGGATAAGCGCGGCAAAGATCAGCGCATCGTGTTCCTGGTAGACGAAGTCGGCCAGTTCATCGGCCAAGACACCCACCTGATGCTCAGCCTGCAAACCATCACCGAAAACCTCGGCACGATTTGTGGTGGTCGCGCCTGGGTTCTGGTTACCTCGCAGGAAGACATCGACGCCGTGCTCGGCGAGGTACGTGCCTCCAAGGCCAATGACTTCTCCAAGATTCAGGGGCGCTTCAAAACCCGCTTGTCGCTGTCCAGCGGTAACGTGGATGAAGTCATTCAGCGTCGCCTGCTCGACAAAGAACCTGAGCCCAAGGATGGTCTGCGCAAGATCTACCGCGAAAAGGCCGACATCCTGCGTAACCAGCTCAGCTTCACTAACACCGGACGCACGTATAAAGCGTTCACCGACGAAGACAACTTCGCCGCCGTTTACCCTTTTGTGCCGTACCAGTTCCAGCTTGTGCAGCGCATTTTTGAAAGCATCCGCAAGGCTGGTGCCACCGGTACCCACCTGGCCCGAGGCGAGCGCTCTCTGTTGGATGCTTTCCAGTCAGCCGCTAAGGCCGTTAGCGATAAAAGCGTCGGCGTCCTAGTACCGCTTTACCGCTTTTATCCGTCCATCGAGGGCTTCCTTGAGGGTGTGGTCAAATCGACCATCGACAACGCGGCCAGCAACACAAGCCTGCAAGAACTCGACCCTTTGGTGCTGAAGACGCTGTTTCTCATCCGCTACGTTGATGAGATCAAAGGCAACGTCGATAACCTGATCACCCTGTTTATCGATGAGATCGACGCCGACCGCCAAGGCCTGCGCAAGCAGATCGAAGACAGCCTCCAGCGACTGGAGAAGGAAACCCTTGTCAGCCGTAACGGCGATGACTTTTTTTTCCTAACCAACGAAGAGCGCGACATCAGTCGCGAGATCAAGGATGTCGACCTCACCAGCGCTGATGAGGCCCGCGAGTTGGGTCAACTGCTGTTTGATGAAGCACTGCGTGGCCAGCGCAAGTTTCGCTTCCCCGACAATGGCAAAGACTTTGGCCTCAACCGCCAGTGCGACCTGCATCCCTTGGGTAACCGCATTGATGGTGATCTGCTGATCTCGGTTATCAGCCCTCTAGTAGATGACCGAGACATCTGGAGCGAGCAACGTTGCATTCTTGAGTCCAGCCAGGGGGAGGGCAGTGTGCTCCTGCGCCTGGAGGATGAACGCGACCTGGCCCGAGAGCTTCGTCTGTACCTGCAAACAGACAAATACATCACGCGCAAAAACGACGGCACTCTGCCACACAATACCAAGCGCATCCTTCAGGATCGTGCGGAAGAAAACCGCCAGCGCCGTCAGCGTCTGAGTACCACTGTGGATCGTCTGCTGCGTGAAGCCGAGGTCTATGTGGCAGGCAACAAACTGGAAACCAAGGCTTCCAGTGCACCGATGCTGGCGGAAGAAGCGCTCGACTACCTGGTGCGTAATACCTTCAGCAAGCTGGGCTACATCCCGCACCTGAGCAGCGATCCGCAGAAAGAAATCCAGGCCATGCTGGCCACGCCGAAAACGCCGGGCCTTGCTCTGGAGAGCACCGGTGAAGCCAATCCGCGAGCTCTTAAAGAGGTAAGCCAGCACATTGAATTGCTCGCGTCGCAGTCGCGTCGTATCGTCCTGCATGACCTCGCAGAGACCCACTACGGTCGTCGGCCTTATGGTTGGCCGGAATGGGAAACGGTATTGCTGATCGTGCGGCTACTGCTCAAAGGTGAAGTCAGCCTGATCGGTAATGGTGGGCCCCTGGCCCCGCATCAAGTCTGGAATGAAATCTCCACCCCGGCCCGCTGGCGCACCACTGAAATTCAGAAGCGCCAACAGGTCGGCTCTGGTGAATTGCAAAAAGCCCGTCAGCAATTTAAAGAGGTGTTTCAGAAGATCGCCCCGGATGGCGAGGACAGTCTCTACAGCCTTCTGCAAAGCAGTCTGGCGAGCTGGGAGAGTGAGTTCAAACAGTGGCGTGCATTGGCACAGACCGGTCAGTATCCGGGATTGGACGACATCGACCAGGGCCTCAAGCTGATTGGCAAACTCAAGGCTGCACCGGATAGCTTTGATGCCATTCAGCTGTTCCTCAAAGAGCGTAGCGCGCTGCTTGATCTATCTGACAGCTACGGCGATCTGGATAACTTCTACAGCAGCCAGAAAGCCGCCTGGGACAAACTAGGTGCGGCGCAGCGGGACTTCCAGCCCAACCGGCCCAAGCTGGAGAAGGATGAAAAAGCCGCTCGTGCCCTTGCTCGCATCGATGAAATCCTCAGCGTCCAGGCTCCGTTCAATCTGATTCGTGAAGGTGAGGGGCTGATCCAAACGATCACCCAGATCAACGACGGATTCCTCAAGGAGGCCCACGAGCGCGCGGATGCCTGGTTGGACAAGCAATTGGCCAAGGTCAACGCCGAACTGGATGACCTGCAAGCAAGCACGGATCAGCGCAACAAGAGCCTGCTCTCCCTGCAAAACCTCCGGCAGCGTATTACCAAACAGCGCAGCTTGGCCCATATCAACGACATGCTGGATGAAGCTCGCGATCTGGCCGATGCAGCTATCGATCATCTGCATCTGTTGGCTGAGCAGGCTGCGGCCAAAGCCAAAGTAGTAGCCAGCGCACCGGCACTAGCGCCCGTGGCATCGGGTAGCGGTAACCCAGGTGTGCCTATAGCCGAGCCCACCGCTCAGGTGGTTAGTACGCCTGCGGCTGTTGTCGCTCCGGTAGTCCCGGTAAAAAAACGCAGAGTGGTGGATGCTCAGCTGCTTGCTGGCTCTGGTTACATCGAGACCCAGGCCGATATCGACAACTTCCTTGCCAAACTTCGTAAAGAGTTGGAGCAGGCAATCGCTGACAATCAACGCGTTGAAATTCGCTAAGGAGCAGCCATGTACAAACCAGGCGGTACGATCAAGCAGCTGCTGGACAAGGTCGCTTCTCAGGAGTACATCCTTCCGGCGATTCAGCGTGAATTTGTTTGGTGGCCAGAACAGATCTGCCGGTTGTTCGACAGCCTCATGCAGGGCTACCCCTTTGGCACCTTCCTGTTCTGGCGTATCGCACCGGAGAAGCGCCAGGAGTACCAGTTCTATGATTTTGTCCGTGACTTCCATGAGCGCGACAACTATCACTGCGCTCTATTGAAAGCCCTCCCTGAGCGTGATCTCGTCGCCGTACTCGACGGCCAGCAGCGTATGACGGCGCTTAACATTGGCCTGCGTGGTTCCTACGCCTGGAAGCTGCCAGGCAAATGGTGGTCGAGCAATGATGCCTTTCCGATCCGTCATCTTTACCTGGATCTGCTCGGCGAGCCTGATGTGGAAACCGGCTCCGAGTACCGTTTTGAGTTTCTAACTGAGACCGTTACGGAGCTAACGGGTGAAGGCCAACTGTGGCTTCGCGTCAGTCGCGTCCTGGTCGAGAGCGAGGATGATCTGATCGACAGCCTGGACGAGCTTGATCTCAGTGCGGAACAGCGCCGGCAAGCGAAGAAAGTCCTCCGCCATCTCTACCGCACCGTTCACCACAAAGAGCTGATTAGCTACTACGAAGAAGCAGAGCAGGATCTTGGGCGTGTCCTGAATATATTCATTCGTATGAACAGTGGTGGCACACCGCTTTCATACTCAGATCTATTGCTGTCGATTGCCGTGGCGCAGTGGTCGAAGCTTGATGCCCGGCAGGAAATTCATCAGCTCGTCGACCAGATGAACAAGGAGGGCGACCAGTTCAACTTCAGTAAAGACCTAGTGCTCAAAGCAGGCTTAATGTTGTCGGACATTGGCAGCGTCGGGTTCAAGGTGGAAAATTTCAACAAGGCCAACATGGAACTGCTGGAGGAAAACTGGTCACGTATACGCGAGGCATTACTGCTTTCGGTACGGTTGCTGGCCAGCTTCGGTTTCAACAGCCAGAACCTGCGTGCCGACAGTGCCCTGCTGCCCATCGCTTACTACCTGTTCGCCCGTCAACCCGGGGAGGCCTATTTGTCCCGTGCGGAGTACGCTCAGGATCGTGAAAATGTGCGTAAGTGGCTGATTCGCAGCCTGCTCAAGGCTTCAGGAATCTGGGGCAGTGGTTTGGACACCCTGCTGACTGCTTTGCGTGATCAGATTTGTACCCATGCGCAGACGGGCTTTCCTGTATCTCAGATCGAAAGCGTGATGTCCGCGCGCGGTAAGACGCTTTCCTTCACGGAGGAGGAGCTGGACGAGTTGGTCGAGCTTCCCTATGGCGACAAGCGAACTTTTGCCTTGCTCTCGCTAATCTTCCCTGGTTTCGATCTTTCAAGGCATTTCCATGTAGATCATATCTACCCACAGGCTCGTTTCACCAAGCCTCAGCTCCGTAAGGCAGATATCCCGGAAGATTTGGTAGCGGAGGTGGCAGATAAGGCCAACCGTCTGGCAAACCTCCAGTTGCTCGAAGGCAGTATCAACAACCAAAAACGCCAGAAGATGCCGCATGACTGGTACGCCCAGTTCAAGCCAGATGCCCTCGTTCGCCAGCAGTACCTGATGGGCCTGGAAATAACCGATCTCCCAGAAACGCTGGCGGACTTCCCGGCGTTTTATGAGCAGCGTCGCAAGGCGCTCAGGGGCCGAATAGTTTCAGCCCTTCAGTAGCCATATTTGCTAAGGAGAAATGCCATGGGCATGGAAGAGCTACTGAAGGCTACCGACTGGCAGCGCATTACTAATGTGGTAAAGAAAACCTATACCTCGCATCGAGAGCTATACAGCTTTAAAAAATACCCCGCGCTCGATTATGATAGCTTTAAAGACACCTTCTCTGCGTTGGCAGAAAAGGTAGATTTATCGGCAGCGTTGCTTTGGAAGTGGGGGCACTGGGGCAAGGATGACTTTCCCTCCAAGCAGAAGGCCTTGATTGGCGAGATCGAGAGCCTGTGGCCTGCTTTTCGAGGCTGGGCGTTATCGGCTGGTGATCAATTCACCCCCGAAGCCACTTTTCGATGGTGGCATAAGCGTTTGGGTAGGCTGCGCTATATTACCAGCGCCTACTTGACTCACCTGATCCATCCGCTACAGGTGCCGCTCATCGATCAGCACAACTTCCGCGCCATGAATCATCTGCGGCAAATCCCGGCCGCTAAGAAAAAACCATCTACTTGGTGCGATATCGTACGTCTCAAGCACTTCCTGCGTGAGGCGAGCCAACGATTTCAACGCCAAGAAACTGAATTCGACAAATACCTAATGATGTATGGCCGTGCGCTCAAGCCCCGCAAGGTCAGGTCGTCTCGTAAGGAACAGGCATGAACCGCTCCGCACTCAAGAAATATGCCCCCCAGGCCCGTCTCGACTTTATTGAGGTCGTTACCCTGCGTGCCCGTCGTCTGGGGCTTGATCCAGCAATACCGGTCAGCGTCACACAAACGGGCGACGTATTGCTGATTGGTGGTCAGCCGTTCCCGGCCAGCGTTGCCAAGCAGCGTACTGAGCTAGTCCGACGTATTCAGCAGCAGGGCTTTAATGATGTGATTGAGGCGCTGGCTTATACTTGGTTTAACCGCCTGGTAGCCATCCGCTTTATGGAACTAAAGGGTTACCTGAGCCACGGCTACCGTGTGCTCAGCCACCCGCAAGGGCAACAGCCGGAGATTCTAGATTACGTTCAGCATCTAGATCTACCTGGCTTGGACAAAGCTGAAATCATTCGCCTGAAAACAGCGGGTAATCAGGATGAAGCGTTGTACCGCAAGATCCTCCTCGCTCAGTGCCATGAGCTGCACCGTAATATGCCTTTCCTCTTCGAGGCACTAGACGATGCCACTGAGCTGCTGCTCCCGGACAACCTCCTGCGTACCGACTCGCCGATTGCTCACTTGATCAGCGAAATCGAAGAAGCTGATTGGCAAGAAGTGGAGGTGATCGGCTGGCTTTACCAGTTCTATATCAGTGACAAGAAAGACGAGGTGATGGGGAAGGTGGTCAAGAGCGAGGACATTCCCGCTGCCACTCAACTATTTACTCCTAACTGGATCGTCCAGTACTTGGTGCAGAACAGTCTCGGTCGTCTCTGGCTGATGGCCAACCCCGGCTCCACTTTGCGAGAAAAGGGGGCTATGAAGTACTACGTCGAGCCTGCCGAGCAAACACCGGATGTTCAGGCTCAGCTCGATGCGTTGATCAAGGTGCGTATGGATGAGTATGGCGGCACGCTCAATCCAGAGTCGTTGACCGTGCTTGATCCAGCATGCGGTTCCGGCCATATTCTGGTGGAAGCCTATAACCTGCTGCGCGCCATCTATGAGGAGCGTGGCTATCGTCTGCGCGAGATTCCTCGGCTGATCCTTCAAAAGAACCTATATGGCCTGGACATCGACGACCGCGCAGCTCAGCTTGCCGGTTTCGCACTATTGATGAAGGCTCGTGAGGATGATCGTCGGCTGTTCGATGATGAGGAAAATCCTCCGCATCTCAATGTCATGGCCATTCAGCAAAGCGCAGGCCTGCCGGATCAGGAAATGGCGCGAGTCATCCACAATGCCGCTATCCAGATTGAAGGCGGCGATGCATTCCATTCAGGACAGCTATTTGGCGGTGACCAGTTGATAACCCAGCACAGCTCTGGGGTGACTGTGCTCGACCTGCGGCATCTGATTCAGTTGTTTGAACATGGAAAGACCTTTGGCTCATTAATAAGTGTGCCGGAGGTCCTCAAGACCAAGCTGGGTAAGATCATCGATCTGCTCGCGAGTGTTCGCAGCAAGGGTGATGATTTATCGCGTAGTTATGCCAGGCAGGTAATGGAGCAATTTGCTTGGCCTGCTAGCTTGCTTGCTCTGCAATACGATGCAGTGGTAGCGAACCCGCCTTATATGGGTGGTAAGGGTATGAATTCAGCGCTCAAGGAATTTGCTAAGAAGAGTTTTCCGGATAGTAAAGCAGATCTCTTTGCTATGTTTATTGAGCGCGGCTTTCTCTGGTGTAAACCTACCGGCTTCAATAGCATGGTAACAATGCAGAGCTGGATGTTCCTCTCGTCTTACCTGACTATGCGTGAAAAATTATTGGTTGATCGCACTATTCATACAATGGCTCATTTGGGAGCAAGAGCCTTTAGTGAGATTTCTGGAGAGGTGGTGCAAACCACTGCTTTTGTGATGCAAGGTCACCATTTAAATGGTTTCAAGCCAGTATTTTTCAGACTTATTGAGGGCGTTGAGGCGGAGAAAGAGGCAGCATTGCTAAGTGGTCATTATCGATATGATAAAGAAATTCAGGAGGATTTCAGTCAAATTCCGGGGAGCCCTATAGCTTATTGGGCAAGTTCAAAAATTAAAGCGTCGTTCTCCGAGCATCCATCCTTAGCTCGGGTCGGAAAACCACGGCAGGGCTTGGCCACAACAGATAACGAAAGATTTCTTAGATTTTGGCATGAATGCGCATTGAATAGAATTTTTTTTAGCGCAAATAACTCAAATGATGCAAGAGAATCTCAATGTCGATGGTTTCCATGTCAAAAAGGAGGGGGTTTTAAGAAGTGGTATGGGAATAATGAGTATGTTGTGGATTGGGAAGGTGATGGTAAACGAATTAAGGATTTGGTTGTTGCGCGCTATGGAAGTGCGTCGAAGCGAGTTGCCAATGAGTCATTTTATTTTAAAAGTGGGATAACTTGGGCGACGATTTCAAGTGCGTCGCTTTCAATGAGATTCGTTCCGAATGGATTCATTTTTGAAACCAAAGGCGCAATGTGCTTCTTTGACTCGGATGTAGCACTCAGGCGGTCATTAGGTTTTTGTAATTCGGTCATAGTTAATCCGCTTCTGAACTGTATTAGTCCGACGTTAGACTTTCATGAGGGGCCGGTTGGCACGCTGCCTATTGCTGATGTCGAGTCGACAGTTGTAGATGAGAATGTTCAGTGTTGTATAGATCTCTCAAAAGTTGATTGGGATGAGTCTGAGTTGTCGTGGGATTTTAGTAGGCTACCTGTTGTCACCAAAGGCTCTAGCACTGCTCTGATCTCAGAGGCCTGGGGGCAATTGAGTGTTGAGTTGCAAGCTCGTATTGAGCTAGTGAAGTCTAAAGAGGAGGAAAATAATCGTATTTTTCTTGACGCATATGGTCTCAAGGGTGAAATAGCTTCTGAGATTCCAGAGGTGCAGGTTACTCTTAGTCGTGCAAGTCGTGATAAAGATATGCAGCGACTGATCTCATACGCAATCGGTTGTATTATGGGGCGCTACAGCCTCGACGAACCGGGTTTGATCTATGCCCATAGTGGCGGAGTTGGTTTCGATCCTTCGCGCTATCTCAAAATGCCTGCGGATGCTGACGGCATTATTCCTATCACGGACGAGTCCTGGTTCGAAGACGATGCTGCCGAGCGCGTACGCGAGTTCGTTAAGGTGGTTTGGGGGGCTGAAACACATGTAGAGAATATGGAGTGGCTGGCCGATGGCCTAGGCCGCAAAGTAGGGGAGTCCGCCGACGAGGCCATCCGCCGTTACCTCTCAACCAGTTTCTACAAAGACCACCTGCAAACCTACAAGAAGCGTCCGATCTATTGGCTGTTCTCCAGCGGGAAGCAAAAGGCTTTCGAGTGCTTGGTTTATCTGCACCGCTACAACGAGGGCACGCTCTCACGTATGCGTATGGAATACGTCGTGCCGCTGCAAAGCCGCATGCAGGCCCGGATCGACACGCTCACCGACGGCATCGACAGCGTCACTAGCAGCGCCCAACAAAAAGTCCTGCAAAAGCGCAAAGACAAATTCACCAAACAACTTGAAGAGCTCCGCCGCTTCGACGAAAACCTCCGTCCGTACGCCGATCAACGCATCACCCTCGACCTAGATGATGGCGTTAAGGTCAACTACGGGAAATTCGGTAACCTGCTGGCCGAGGTTAAGGCGATTACTGGCGGTAAAGAAGAATAATCAACCAATAATACGCAGTTTTGCATTTGAGGCACGACATGGAACTAATGTAAGCGCTCGATGAACTCCACCTAGTCAAAGATGGACGGAGCGCTTAGCTATGCAATTATGGTGTGCGATTCCAAGGCTACAGGGCCTCGTAGTCTTCCACTGAAGACGTCTGCGGCGGAAGTTTCAGTGCGTGGCGCAGTCACGCACAAGACTCTTTACCGTTGGCCATGGCCGTCTCGACTGCGCGTCTGGTTTTGGCCTTGGGTTGCACCTTTCAACGAATTTACGTCGTGCATGTGCCCAGCAACCCAACCGCTCGACGCCATGCTGCGCGGCCAACGCGTTGTACCCGGCGTAGTCTTCGATCATGACATCGCCACGATAGCCATCTAGCAGGCGTCGGCACTTCCTGCGCTCGACTGGTGGCGTAGTCGAAAAGGATCACCGGCTTATCAGGTGGGCCGCCGGTTTGTGCCCACCTCCAGGACTGGCAGCTGGGGTCGCGATCAGGCTCTTTCCACACCTGCACGGGGGGCAGCGCAGTGGATGATCCGGCTGCTCAACAGGCTTTCGTGCATCAGATTTAATAGCGGCTGCAAGTTTTCACCGAACTGAATCACCCTGCGGGCCAAGGTTTTATTCGGGATATGGCTACCTTGAGATCGAGGTCGGCCAGCGCGGCCAAGCCATCGATGGGTTTCCGAAGATCGACGGCTTTGGGGTAGAGGTACATTTTCGACTTTGGCGTCGGGTCGCATCATGGCCGGCAGGCTTCAGAAAGAAACCGGGAGCACAGCACCCGGAATCAGCTAAGCGCTCTAAATGTGGGGTTCGCTCATGGAGCGGTTACGTTTATGACGTGTCCTGTATCTGCCGTGTTGATTCGCAGATCACGGTAAAGGACACCGAAGTTTTCCAGCCATTGATGCAACTCGACACTGAGGAGTATGGCCAGCAATTTCCGTCGTTCGCTGTTGCGACCAAGGACAGGCTACAATCTGCGCTAGCGCTAGCTGAGCAAGGCCCTCCGACAGGCCGGGAATATGAAAAGCCCCCGGTTCCTGACCTCGACTCGGTACGTCCTAGCTTCGATGAGGCCTATGGTGTGTTTCACCAGCAGGCTGAATTTCTGATTGGCACGCTGTGACGTGCAACGTGGCGCTGTTGTTGATTTCTTCTACAGAAAGGGCACTTGAGGTGCCTTTTCAGTTTTCATACCGCTGGGGGCGGTGATTGATGCCAGAGCTATCCGTACAATTAGCAAGGATCATCGATGGTCTGCAACAGCAGTTCGCATCCAACCGCGTGGTGTGGTGGGAGGATCCGCAGGGCGAGTTCAGTGAGGCCCTTGATGATCTGGCACTCGAAAGTGTTCAGATTTTTCGTCGGTCGGTGACGCCGGCGCTGGCGATTAAGCAACAGGTCGAGCTGCTAAATCCTGTCGGTCATTTCCTGATTTACGAAGATAACGCTCGCCCTGAGCCAGAGCAGGATTGGTTGCTGGATATTCGACTGTATGCAGCATCATTTGCTGCAGATCGTACGTCCATGCTCCTACAGGAGCTGGGGCTGCGTAAGCAGAGTTTGCGTGAACACCTGACGCTGCGTAGTGCGTTCTTAGCCAGCAAAGATCGGGTAACCAAGATTCAGCGGCTGCTCAATCCGGGTGACGATGAGGCGGTGATAGATCTGAAGATTCTCGCGGTACTGGCCAAGGTTGAACAGGCAGAATTGTTTGCAGTGCTCACAGCTATTTTCGCCACGTTGGCCGAGGCTGAGGATTTGGAAAATAATCCCCTGTGGGAGGCGATCTGCAAGTTCGACATGCAGCCGGTCTTCTGGCAACTGATGTCGCAGGCATTCGGCTATCAGCATGGTGAGCCTTCCCTGCGTCATTTTCTGGTGCGTCTGTTTGCCACTGATATTGAGCATGCTTTGCATACCCATGCCCCGCCCAACCTCAAGGCTCTTCAGCTCAACCCCACACGCGCTGCCAATGTCGCGGTATTCCTGTCGCAGTGGCGCGATAGCACCTTGAGACAGCGTGCTTATGATCGCTTGTCGAAGCGTGTAGCGGCAGATTTACGTACGACAGAGTTGTTGGCTCAGGTTCCATTGGAAGCACTGATGGCCATCAGTACCTTTGTTGATGTTGAGCGTCAGATCGCCGAGCGCTTGCGCGATGCCGTGCTCAACAATACCAGCGAAGCGGTTGGTCTGAAGTTGCGGGATATGGCCAGTCGCCGCATGGATGGCTATTGGGCTAATCCTCGTTGGCCGGATAACGAGGACGCCAACCGTTCGGTTTGGTACGCCTATTACCGTTCGCTGATTGCAGCATCTGAACTGTTCGAGCTGAAGATGCGTTACGCCGGTGGATTTTCATTTGCATCCGCTGAGGCCTGCTACAGCGCCTATACCAGTGAGCTTTATCGTTTCGATCAGCTCTATCGGATATACCACGAAGCCGCTGATGCTGTGTACGCTCGCAGTCCGGACGCCTTGTCCCCGTTGACCTCACGGGTTGAGCAGGACTACTTGAACGGCTTCCTGCAACCACTGGCACAAAAGTGGGGCAGTTTCGTTGATGGCGGTTTGCTGCAGCACTGGCAATTGCCTGATGTACCCAATCAGCAGAACTTCTATGCCGAGCAGGTGGATCGCTATCTGAAAGGGGGCGAGGATCGCCGGGTGTTCGTGGTGATCAGCGATGCGCTGCGCTATGAGGTGGCTCAGGAACTGAGTGAGTCGCTTAATGGTAAGTACCGCTTCGCCGCAGAGCTAGGTAGCCAGCTGGGCGTGCTGCCTTCTTACACCAAGCTCGGTATGGCCAGCTTGCTGCCGCACAAGGCACTGAGCTACACCGATGTAGGCTTGGTACAAGTGGATGGGCTGAGCAGTGATGGCCTTGAGGCGCGCAATAAGATTCTAGCCAGCGTGAATGGTCTGGCCCTGCGTGCCGAAGACTTTCTTACCATGAACAAGACTGATGGGCGGGAGCTGATCAAGCCTTATCGCGTTATCTACATCTATCACAATAAGATTGATGCCGTTGGTGACACAGCAAGTACCGAAAGCAGCACCTTCAGGGCTTGTCGTGATGCCATTGAAGAGCTGGAATCGATCGTAAGTCGCATCATCAACAACTTGAATGGTCATCGTGTGTTGGTCACAGCTGATCACGGCTTCCTATTCCAGGATTCAGCTCTTGAGGCCCTAGATAAAAGCAAGTTGGTCACTAAGCCCGCTGGAGCGGTGGTCTCTAAGAAACGCTATATGATCGGTCGTAACCTGGGCATTAGCGAGCAGGTGCATGCTGGCTACATTAGGGACACAGCAGGCATCGGCGACGATATGATGTTTTGGTCGCCGCGCGGGCTGAACCGTTTCCACTTTGTGGGTGGCGCACGCTTTATCCACGGTGGTGCTGCGTTGCAGGAAGTAGCTGTGCCGGTGCTTAAGGTGCAACAGGTGCGCGGTCACAAGGCCAAAGATACGGCGGTGCGCAGTGCGCAGGTCACGGTGCTGGGTAACAACTTCACCATCACAACCAACCGCTATGTGTTCAACCTGCTGCAGACGGAAGCGGTCTCCGAGCGGGTGCTGCCGGCAGTGCTGCGTGTAGGGATATACAATGATGCTGGAGAGGCTGTATCTGCGGTGGAGTTGGTTTCTCTGGATAGCGACTCACAGAATCTTGACCAGCGTCAACGCAAAGTCATTTTGACGCTATTTAACCGCCCGTTCTCATCCAGCGAGCGATACTTCTTAAAGCTTCTTGACGCCGAAACCGACGTTGAGCAGTTCCGCATTGATGTCCGTATCAACCTGGCGATTAGTAATGACTTTGACTTCTGATAGCGGCAATCTTGACCTGGATCTCGACGCTCTGCTGAACCGCTTTTTTACCGGTAAGGTGGTGCGGAAGGATCTGACCAAGCGCCTGAAGGAAGGCATCAACGTGCCAGTGTACGTGCTTGAGTATCTGCTCGGCATGTACTGTGCCTCGGATAACGAGGAGGTCATTGCCGATGGTTTGGAGACCGTAAAGCGCATTCTTACTGAAAACTACGTTCGCCCCGACGAGGCAGAAAAGGTTAAGTCGAAGATCCGCGAGCGTGGTAGCTTTAAAATAATCGACAAGGTTTCTGTCAGCCTGAACGAGCGCCGGGATATCTACCAGGCGCTATTTATGAACCTGGGCGTCAAAGATGCCGAGATCCCCAGTCGCTTCATAAAGGAGTTCGAGAAGCTCCTTGCAGGCGGTATCTGGTGCATTGTGACTATGAATTACTTCTTCGAGGAAGGAGCCAAAGGTTCTCCTTTCGCGGTGCATGATCTCAAGCCCATCCAGATGCCGAACATGGACATGGACGCGTTGCTTGATGCGCGGAAGGCGTTCAGTGAGAGCGAGTGGATTGATGTGCTACTTCGATCAACGGGCATGGAACCAGCTCATTTCAATGGCCGCACGAAATGGCATCTGCTCACGCGGATGATTGCTTTCGTTGAGAACAACTACAACTGCTGTGAGCTTGGCCCTCGAGGCACCGGCAAGAGTCATATTTATAAGGAAGTCAGCCCGAACAGCATTCTGGTTTCAGGTGGCCAAACCACGGTTGCGAACCTGTTTTACAACATGTCTCGCAGACAAGTAGGGTTGGTGGGAATGTGGGATGTGGTGGCCTTCGATGAGGTGGCGGGCATCTCGTTTAAGGACAAGGACGGTGTACAGATCATGAAGGACTACATGGCCTCGGGCTCCTTCGCCCGTGGTCGTGATTCTATTTCTGCCTCCGCAAGCATGATGTTTGTAGGAAATATCAACCAGCCGGTGAATACGCTGGTTAAGACTAGCCATCTATTGGCACCGTTCCCGAGTGCAATGACCGACTCAGCTTTCTTCGATCGTTTCCATGCCTATATTCCTGGCTGGGAGGTGCCTAAGATGCGCCCTGAGTTTTTCACCAACCGCTATGGGCTGATCACCGATTACCTAGCCGAGTTCATGCGTGAGATGCGCAAGCGAAACTTCGCCGACGCCATTGATCGTTTCTTCAAACTAGGCAATAACCTCAATCAGCGTGACACTATCGCCGTGCGCCGAACGGTATCCGGTTTGCTGAAGCTTCTACATCCAAGCGCCGACTATGACCGTGAAGCAGTGCGTCGTTGCCTTGAGTACGCTTTGGAGGCCCGTCGCCGAGTGAAAGAGCAATTGAAGAAAATCGGTGGGATGGAGTTCTTCGATGTCCATTTCTCGTATATCGACGCCGACACACTTGAGGAGTTTTTCATCAGCGTGCCGGAGCAGGGCGGGGGTGGGCTTATTCCTGAAGGACTGGGTAAGCCAGGGGCAATGCACTTAGTGTCGACTGGGGCCAACGGACACCTGGGGCTCTACCGGTTGGAAACCCAGATCACTGCGGGCAGCGGCAAACTGAATATGTCCGGTCTCGGTAGCAGCTCGTCTGCGAAGGAAGCCTTGAAGGTCGCTTTCGACTATTTCAAGGCCAACGTTACTCGGGTTAGCGCCGCTGCCAAGGTTGGTGACCACGACTACCACCTCCATGTGGTGGAGTTGCATAACACCGGCGCTCCGAAGGCGCTGACCCTCGCTGGCTTCGTTGCATACTGCTCCGCTTTGATGCATCGCCCCCTCCAGGCGCAGTTGGTCGTATTAGGTGATATGAGCCTGGGAGGGAATGTGGTGCCGGTGGAAAACCTGGCTGAATGCATGCAGGTAGCATTTGATGCCGGGGCGAAGCGAATTCTGCTTCCCATGGCCAGTGTCACTGACATCCCGACCATCCCTGGAGAGTTATTCGCGAAATTTCAGACCAGTTTCTACAGTGATCCGGTGGATGCGGCATTCAAAGCGATTGGTGTGAACTAAGTTTACCTCCAAGCCCTTTGAGTCAGGGAGGTGACCCTTGAATTTAATGGGTAGGAAGTCAAGCGGCACGCTTAAAAGTTCATGGGGAAATCTCGGTTCAAATATCCCGATCGGCCCATTCACATTAGCCTGCTCTTAGCAGTAGTTGTCCCGCGCTATGATGTCATGTTTCAACGCAGCAGTGTGTTGTTATTCATCCGCTTACAGATCAGTAGGATAGTAAGTTGGTAGTAGTATCGTGTAGAGGCTGAATGCTCTTTTAGGTGAACGCGCAAGTACCAGTCCACATGCTTTTTTCGCCAAGTCCACGGGTTGTCATTGCGCCATCGCTGCTTAATGGCCATTTGCATGATTCGGGCTTGCCGTAGATGTCGTTGCTGGCTGCTCTTTGAACCGGTCAATACACCGCTGAGAAACAGCGTAATGTCAAACGGTTTGCTCATGATCGGCCACCAATGTAGGCGGAAACCACATCAGCCCGGTAATGGCCGAGCTCAAGGCTGATCTGTTGGCGGGCCTGTTGATCAAGGCCGCGGTCAATGCGATAGCAGTGACCACCATTGACTGGTGCGGCGTGGCCCGTGAGTTGCTCATAGCGCTCGCAGGCGTAAGCCGCGCGCAGTTCATGGAGCCCCTTCAGCCCGTGTTCATGCAGCATTTCGCGGGCTTGGAGCACGGTCTGATGCAGGAATGCGGCGTAGCTTTCGTCGCGGTCTAGGTTCTGTATGAAAACCTTTGAAACCTCGCCGGAGCCTCTGGAAGCCTGATTTTTCGTAGAGTTCTCGCTTTTTAGGCGAAGGATTCTGCCATGTCCAAGCGATACGAACTTTCCGACGCAGAATGGGAAATAGTCGCAGACCTCTTCACCGCACATCGACGTACAGGACGCCCAAGAGTTGACGATCGCTTGATGCTCAACGGCGTGTTGTGGGTGCTGTGCTCCGGTGCAACCTGGCGGGACATGCCTGAACGATTCGGGCCGTGGTCGACGGTCTATCAACGATTTCGAGACTGGCGAAACCAAGGAACCTTCAACAAGATGCTCAAGCGGCTACACCTCAAACTCAATGCACAGGGCCAGATTGACTTAACCACCTGGTGCATCGACTCAACCGCCGTGAGGGCCACCCGTGCCTCTGCCGGAGCAGGCAAAAAAGGGGGGCTGACGAACCAACGGACCACGCACTTGGACGAAGCCGGGGCGGGTTGACGACGAAAATTCACATGGTCAGTGACGCCCGTGGCATCCCACTCCACTTCACGCTCTCTGGTGGTAATGCCAGCGACATCTCCCATGCTCAGCGACTGCTTGACAGTGTCCACATCCCTTTGAATCGAGGTAGGCCACGCAAGCGCTGCCGCTGGCTCCTGGCCGACAAAGGCTATGACGCAGAATCCTTGCGGCAATACTGCGACCGCTATCGAATGCAGCCGGTGATTCCGCTGCGTGACATGAAGCGCAAACCGAAGCCGGGCCTACCGCGCCTTTTTGACAAGCCCAAGTATCGACAGCGGAACGCTATCGAACGGCTGTTTGGTTGGTTGAAGGAGCACCGCCGCCTGGGTACACGCTATTGCAAGCTAGCGGAAAGCTTCGCTGCGATGGTCGCGCTGGCTTGCTGGCGGCGGTGTTTACGACATTACTTTTCGTACAGTGCCTAGCAAGTTGCGGCTTAGGGGCGGCGACACATCACGCGCAAATTGGAGCGCCGCGTTAACTTGTTCAGTGGCGATGATCCAACGTGGCGCAGATGCCCCTGAGCGGCCGCCTTTGGTACCGTCCTGAATATTGATGCGGCCTAGGTGCATGGCTTCGCGTTGCAGGCGTGGCAGATCCGCTAGGATAGCTTCACGCAGACGCATACCCGTTGCACGAGCCAGTATGATAATGGCCGCTACTCGCTCGTGTTGCTGCTCAACAAGTGTTTGAAGCACTCGCTGTACTTGTTGATGGTCTTGGCCATCTGGTGCTCGAGTGCGTACGTTGGAGCGCTGCTGTCTCAGCGCCTGGCTCGGGCTGATGATTCTCACATCTTGATCACCGCGCAGCGCAGCGAGGGTGCGGTTGACGCTACTCAGGCGGTTTTGCGCGGTGGCGATGCACAGTTCGCCTTGCTGGATCTGCTGGCGTAGGTATGCGGCGTAGTCTTGCAGTGTCTGTCGATCAATCTGGCGCGCATCGTTGCAACCGGGGCCGTCCTCTGATCGGCACCAGCGTACGAAGGCTTGCCAGCGATCGCCATGCGCTTTGACCGTGGCGAAGTGGCCGTCGGCAAACATGTCTTTTAGGGCCTGCCGACCGGCGTAGCTCAGTTGTCGGCCATAACCAAAGTTGCGACCGTCACGCCGACCGAGCAGTCCCATTGTCTTCACCTTGATCGTTGGTTTGTAGGTGCAGTAGCAGGGCTTTCCAGTGGACGCTGACGCTGTCCAACTGTCCCCAGTGTGCTGGGTGGATGAGAAGGGCATTTTCGCTGTGTTGCAGCAAAGCCCCTTCTCCTTGCAATTGCTCGATGAGCCGAGGGAGGTCGATTGACTCAGATGTTGGAGTGGCGACAGCGGCGACACTGGCGACAACCCCCGCCGCATCTGGATTGGTATGTGGCGACAAAGTGGTGGCAGTGGCGGCGACACACCTTAGATCGCTCGGCAAGCGATGCTGCGCCCGATAGCGGCGCACGGCGTCATTGAGGCGGAACATGGCGCACCTCGAATATGTCCCCGTCATTGTTCAGCCAGTTATGGGCAACCAGTTGCAGCAATAACTCGAAGGTGTGCCGTGTGCTTTTACGGGCAAAGCGGGGGCCGTTGCGCGTAAGGTCGCGCAGGCGAAACGGTGGCCAGTTCTTCTTTATCAACCAGCGCAGCAGGCAATCAGCCTCTGCGCGAAGCTTATTCAGTGGTTCCTGTTCAGTCAGGCGTTGGTTCTCGGCCAGGTAGTAATCCATCAGCGTGGAGGCGCGCTGAATGTGCATGTCTTCCAATACAGTCGATTCCTCAACCACCGCCATCACACCAGCCATGCGTAGTACGTTCGCGGCGGCTTTGCTCGCTGCAGCTTGGACGTTGACCAGTTCGCCGAACTCCCCTGACTCGCATTCAATGGTGTCGTGAATGGCAATCCATGCTTCACGGGCGCGTGGGCTCAACTCTATGACCGCAGGTGTGAGGCCACCATCTGTATGCCGTGACCAAGGCTTCTGCGTCAGTGCGGCAATGCGCTGTTGGTACAGGTGCACCTTTGGATCTCGGGTCAGGTCGATGGCCTTGTACAGCCGCTGTCCAACCAGGCGCTCGGGCCAACTGATAAGGCAGCGCCCCAGGATGCCCTGATCTTTAATATCAGCATCCTGAAGCAAGCGGTCTGCCAGACGGGGTTGAAGCATCAAGTACATGCTGAGGCGGCGATCATAGGCACGCAGACTTTCCCCTGCCATCGCGCGCGATCGATCAATCGGGCTGCCGTCCCACAGGGTCGACAAGTGAGTGATCGCCTTGATCATGTTGTCCTTGCTCATGGTGCTGCCGCCCAAAAACTGCCCGCCCTCATCGCTGAATAGCCCCATGCTGGGCAAGCCGTGGCACAGGCTTTTGACCAGGCCCTCAATGGTCGGCTCAGCAGTGAGCAGTCTTGGTTGGACAGGTTCAGGTTGAGCGTCCAGCACTAGCTGTGCTGATTTTTTCGAGGTCGGTGACTTCGCGGTGAGGCTCATTGCAGCTCGGTGCGCCTTGAGCTGTTCGCCATAAGCGATCCACTGCTGTCTTTCCCAGTCGCGTAGGGCCTGAAGCGCAATATGGTCCACCGCGCTTTTGCGATCACCCGAGCAAGCCACCGTCAGCAAGTACAGCGACAACGGATAGATTCGGCCGTCGAGGTGAACATTGGCGTGCGCCTGGCTCGCCAAAGCTGCCGTGGCCAGAACGGACTGCGCGGCCATGGCGCAGGGCACGCCGATCACATCGGCCATGCGCTCTACGGCCGGCCCCAATAGGTCGCCTAGCGCCGCGACCGGGTAGGGTAGGGGCGTAATCTGCTGTTCCAACAAGGGGCGTGGTGCCCCTTGTACTTCGCGCAGTTGCAGAGCCGTCCTCCATAAATTACCGATCTCTACCTCACGTCATCCCGCCAAGAATGTTGAGTGTTATCAGGGATCAAGGCCCCTGCGACCTGTGAGGGTGTCCACTGACGCGGGACTGGCGGCTCCTTACGACCAGGAGCAAGGGCATCTCATGATCTGGCCTCCTGAGCACCGATAGCGGTGGGCGAGTGGAGGCTGCACTGGGTGACGAGACCAGCGCCGCGAGATCCTGAGCCGGGTGCAAGCAGCATTGCGATGACCGGGGCATGTCTGACTGTCAGTCAGGTGCAGTCCATTCCGTGGTCTGCGGCACCATCATCTACATGGCTGTTGTTGGTGACATCGGCGTTTGTCACGCCGATTGTCACGAGGGGAATTGCCGCAAAGCCGTATGCGATCTGGGCTGCAGCAGTGTTAGAAGTGACCGTCTCTTTCCAGAAGAAAGAGACGGTCACAGGTTGACGCAAGATTCGGCCAAGCGGATAGGTTGCTGCAGGGCAGCGAAGTAGAAAGTTATGTCTGGCGCACAAGGGCCGTGAACTGAAGTAGGCATCCATCACCGGGGAGGTGACCGGGCGAGCTGCCGGATGCGAATCGCCATTTGGGGGAAGAACCACTGTGGGAACGGCGTGACCTTGAAGGTACGGGCCACCTGGGTCGCTGTCATTCACAGCGCCTGCACGGTCAGCCCTGGCCAGTGAGTAAACCCGGTCAAGGGTCGAAACTCATCGCAACTTTAGACTTGAAGGGCGGTTATCTGCCGTTGGAATTCCGTGATTACCGCGGACAACGTCGCTGCTTTTGGCTCTTCAAGGTAAGGGCCTTACCCTAAGCTAAGCCCAGGGTAAGGCTGCCAATCACATCAGGAAAACCACTGCTTCAACGTTTCCTTAGCCTTAGCGACATGCTCAGGTTTGATATAGGCGGCAGTTGCTGCCAATGCCGCGCACAGCACGCCGATATCATCGGAATAGCCAACGATTGGGGTGATGTCAGGAATGGCGTCGATCGGCGAAATGAAATAGCCGAGTGCGCCGTAGATGGTGGTCTTGGCCCATGTGGGCGTTTCCGCGTCCGTGGCGGAGTAGTACATTTTCAGCGCCGGCTCCAGCGCAGACTCACCTGCGGCCTTCGCATAGCCTTTAACTTTGTCCCAGAACGACTCGTCTGAATAATCCTTTTCAAATGCCTTTTCTGACATGGTCTGTGCTCTACGAATTGTATGTGTTGACGATGATTTCCTGATCAGTTTGATCGGGAATGGCCTTCCGAAAACATCAGTGGCGCACCTGCGAACAACCGGATAGCTCAAGCGGCCGACACTGAACGTGATTGTGGCACTTTGATACTGCATTTGACCATGGCCCGGCCCGAAGACTGGCTTGCTAGCCGACGAAATCCACTCCCATAGTAAGCGGTTGGGAAACACACCTTGTGCAGCCAGTTAGGTATCCATTGATGCGGTAGCAGTCGCTCGATCTCGCTGCCCCTTGCATCAGCGCTACCAGCGCTTCCTTTCCTCCAAGCTTTTAGGAAATTTCCCATCCTCCTATCTGTTGCGAATCAATCCCGCCTAAGGCTACATTCCCCAAGTCGCAGCAAAATCCGCGACCAGGTGTAGGAACCTGCTGGTAAACTTGGCGCACGCACTAGGCGCCCCATTGCAACGGCTGGCGCCTTTTTTGCGCCCGCTGCGATGTCATGGCGGCTGTGTGTGGGCAGGCTTCGGCCTGGCCGGGTTCCAAGTTTCCCGGTATTCCTACCCCATGCACAGCTGCCACCCAATCCCGTAGGAAGGATCGTGGTAGCTCCAAATCGCAAACTTGGAGTCTCATGCATGCTTACTCGCATTCTGAGCAGGATCCTCGCATCCGCTCTCCGCCGCCCAACCCCTGCGGCCACCCCATCCCCAACGTTTTACCCGATCGACAGCCAATCCCTCGCCGAACGCGCCAAGCGGGAGGTGTCCCATGACTGACCGTGAACGCCTGTCTACCCTGCAAAGCTACGTCTGGACCCTCGAACTACTCGGCGAATCCCTGGTCCAGCATGACGAGGTGCTGGAGTGCGAGCACAACCCGCAACTGAGCTTCCGCAACACAGCGGGCATTCATCAGGCGATCCGAATCATCAGCCGGCTGGCCAGCGAGCAGTTCGCCAAGCTGGAGGCGATGAAGGAGGAGAGGGAAAGGTGATGGCGTACTGCCGCCGAGGCACTGAATCCCAGGCATAAAAAAAGACGCCCTAGGGCGTCTTCTTCTTCGGATTTGGTGGAGCCGGGGGGATTTGAACCCCCGTCCGCCAGTACTCCGCTGTCGGTACTACATGCTTAGCCGTGTCTACTGATTTAATCCGCAGCCGCCCGACGGGCAGGGTGCTTTGGATGAGTTGGGTAAGTTTTAGTCGCTTCGCCCCCAACGTGCTGCACGACGATCCTGTTCTGTATGACAATCATTTCGGGTTTACAGGCATCCCCTGATGATTGCTGGAGCCGAAGCTACCAGGAGAGCGGGCTCAGCTGCTTACGCAGCGAGAGCGTAGCCCTCGTAGTTTTCGTCATTGGCAACTATAGAAAGTTGCAACAGTGGATTTACGAGTTCTGTTACCAACTCGGCATGCACCTAGAGTTTCGCTACCGGCGTCGAATCCTAATCGGCCCCACACTCAGCTCTAGCTGAACGTGCCTTTCAGCACGCAAGGCCGAGTATACGCGCTTACGCGGGCGACGTCGACAGAAGGTTCGGCCGCCCGCGTGCGCGCAGGGCCTAGGTGCCGCTGCCACCGGCCGAGCCGCTGCCTTTCTCGGTCTTTTCCAGGCGCTCGAGCACCTTGCTGGTGATGGCGATGCATTCCTTGGTATCGCCTTTCGCCTGGGCGGCCTTGGCCTGGTCCACATGCTCGGTGATGGCCTTGTCCAGGCCTTCGGAGGTGGCGCCGGCGGTGGCCATGCTGTCGTCGATCTTCTGCAGATTCATGGCGCACAGGTCGTCGGCGGCGAATACAGGCGAGGCCAGCAGGGTGGCGGCCGCGAACAGGGCGGATAGCGCAGTACCTTTCATGGGAGTCTCCTCGTGAGGCCTCGGGAAGGTGGGCCTGATCGGTGGACTGCGTGGCTTTGGGCGGGGTTCAATCGGGTTTGCCGCCCTGGTATCGCGGGGCAAGCCCGCTCCCACGTGTACGGATCACCCACGCCTTGCGCTCCCGGGGTTTTTGGCACGCGCAAATAAAAAACCCCGGCACGGGGCCGGGGCTCTTTCATCACGCTAACGCGATCACTCCTGGTTGGCCAGTTTGTGCTCGAGGTAGTGGATGTTGACGCCGCCTTTGCAGAAACCTTCATCACGCACCAGGTCGCGGTGCAGCGGGATGTTGGTCTTGATGCCGTCGACGACGATCTCGTCCAGGGCATTGCGCATGCGCGCCATGGCTTCGTCGCGGTCCTTGCCGTAGGTGATCAGCTTGCCGATCAACGAATCGTAGTTCGGCGGAACCGAGTAGCCGCTGTACAGGTGCGAATCGACGCGCACGCCGTTGCCGCCCGGGGCGTGGAAGTGCTTCACCTTGCCTGGGCTCGGGATGAACTTCTTCGGGTCTTCGGCGTTGATCCGGCACTCCAGCGAGTGGCCGCGGATCACTACGTCTTCCTGACGGAACGACAGCTTGTTGCCAGCGGCGATGCTGAGCATCTCCTTGACGATGTCGATACCGGTGACCATTTCCGAAACCGGGTGCTCCACCTGAACACGGGTGTTCATCTCGATGAAGTAGAAGCGGCCGTTCTCGTACAGGAACTCGAAGGTACCGGCACCGCGGTAGCCGATCTCGATGCACGCGTCGACGCAACGCTTGAAGACTTCCTGGCGGGCCTTCTCGTCGATGCCCGGGGCCGGCGCTTCTTCCAGTACTTTCTGGTGACGGCGCTGCAGCGAGCAGTCACGGTCGCCCAGGTGCACGGCGTTGCCCTGGCCGTCGGACAGGACCTGCACTTCCACGTGGCGTGGGTTGGTCAGGAACTTCTCCAGGTAGACCATCGGGTTGCCGAACGCGGCACCGGCTTCGGTGCGGGTCAGCTTGGCCGATTCGATCAGGTCTTCTTCCTTGTGCACAACGCGCATGCCGCGACCACCACCGCCACCGGCGGCCTTGATGATCACCGGGTAACCCACCTCGCGGGCGATCGCCAGCGCGGTTTCCGGGTCTTCCGGCAGCGGGCCGTCGGAGCCCGGTACGGTCGGCACGCCCGACTTGATCATTGCGTCCTTGGCCGACACCTTGTCGCCCATCAGGCGGATGGTGTCGGCTTTCGGGCCGATGAAGATGTAGCCGGAGTTTTCCACCTGCTCGGCGAAATCGGCGTTTTCCGCGAGGAAGCCGTAGCCCGGGTGGATGGCGGTGGCACCTGTCACTTCGGCGGCGGCGATGATCGCCGGGATGTGCAGGTAGGATTCCTTGGACGATGCAGGGCCGATGCAGACCGATTCGTCTGCCAGGCCCAGGTGCATCAGTTCACGGTCAGCCGTGGAGTGCACGGCGACGGTCTTGATGCCCAGCTCTTTGCAGGCACGCAGGATCCGCAGGGCAATTTCCCCGCGGTTGGCGATCAGAACTTTTTCGAGCTTCCCAGACATCGTTGGCTCTCCGCGAATCAAACGATGGTGAACAGCGGCTGGTCGAACTCAACCGGCTGGCCGTCTTCTACCAGGATGGCGTCGATCACACCGCCGATATCGGATTCGATGTGGTTCATCATCTTCATGGCTTCGACGATGCACAGGGTGTCGCCCTTCTTCACGGCCTGGCCGACTTCTGCGTAGTTCGGCGAAGTTGGCGAAGGCTTGCGGTAGAAGGTGCCGACCATCGGCGAACGCACCACGGTGCCTTTCAGGGCAGGTGCGGCGGCAGCAGCTTCAGCGGCCGGGGCGGCAGCGGCGGCAACCGGGGCGGCGGCAGGCGCGGCGGCCATTGGCGCGGGTGCGTAGAACTGCTGGGCGGCCGGGGTCTTGCTGTGACGGCTGATGCGAACGGACTCTTCGCCTTCCTTGATCTCCAGTTCGTCGATGCCGGACTCTTCCAGCAGTTCGATCAGCTTTTTGACTTTACGGATATCCATTAATCAGCAACTCCCAAGGTTCGGTCGGGGACGTATTTTAAAACGTGTCGAAAACGTTTCTTCATGAGCCTCGGCCCGAAAGGGCCAAGGCCTTGTGTCATCAGGGCTGTGCGTTGGCAGCCAGGTGTTCCAGCGCGGACTCCAGGGCCAACCGGTAACCGGTGGCTCCGAGGCCGCAGATCACCCCTACGGCAACATCCGAAAAGTAGGAGTGGTGACGGAACGGCTCGCGTTTGTGCACGTTGGAAAGGTGCACTTCGATGAATGGGATGCTCACCGCAAGCAATGCGTCACGTAATGCGACGCTGGTGTGGGTGAAAGCGGCCGGATTGATCAGGATGAAGTCCACGCCTTCGTTGCGCGCGGCATGGATGCGGTCGATCAATTCGTACTCGGCATTGCTCTGCAGGTATTGCAGATGGTGGCCGGCGGCGCGGGCGCGCTGCTCCAGGTCCTGATTGATCTGGGCCAGGGTGGCGGCGCCGTAGTGCCCCGGTTCGCGGGTCCCGAGCAGGTTCAGGTTGGGGCCGTGCAGCACCAGTAGGGTTGCCATCTGCGATTCCTTGGTTTTGTAGGGCAATTCGACATAGCGCGGCGACTATGCCGCAACAGGCGCTGAGTGTCCAGTTCCCGGCAATAGCCAGCACGATGTCCGAGATTCACGCAAAGTATGTGACCGGATGATTAACTTTGGTCACTCGCCAGCGGATTTTTCAGAGGCTGCGGGAAGTTATAGACCGAGTTGGCCGCGCACGCGCGCCACAACCTGGGCAAAATCGCCGGCGTTTATCTCGCCAATCACCCGATCGCTGGTCATTTCGCTGCCGTTCGCCGCAAAAAACATTAACGCGGGCGGGCCGAACAGGCGGTAGCGGTCGAGCAGGGCGCGTTGTTCGGCATTGCTTTCGGTGATGTCGAAGCGCAGCAGGCGGAAGGCGCCGAGTTGCGCCTCGACCTGCGGCGCGTTGAGCACCTCGTGCTCGATCACCTTGCAGCTGATGCACCAGTCGGCGTACCAGTCGAGCAGCACTGGCTGGCCGGCGGTCTTGGCTTCGGCCAGGGCGGCATCGAGGGCGGCGGGGCTGGTGATGGTCTGCCAGGCGTCGGCCTTGGCCGCTGCGGGGCTGCCGGCCACGGTGGGTGGCGGCAGTGGGCGCAGCGGATCGCCCTGGCCGCTCAGGGCGCCATACCAGCAGGCCAGGGCGTAGACCAGCAGCGCCAGGCCGAGCAGTTGCGCCAGGCGCTGGCGCGGGGTTTTCACCACGAACTCCAGGGCGCCGAGGAACAGCGCCACGCCCGCGGCCAGCAGGCCGATCAGCAGCAGGGTGACAGGCCCCGGCAGCACGCGGCTGAGCAGGCCGATGGCCAGGCCCAGCAGCAACACGCCGATGGCGTTTTTCACCGTGTTCATCCACGGCCCGCTCTTGGGCAGCCAGGCGGCGCCACCGGTGGCGACCAGCAACAGCGGCGCGCCCATGCCCAGGCCCAGGGCAAACAGTTTCAGGGCGCCGCCCAGCGCGTCGCCGCTGGCGCTGATGTACAGCAGCGCACCGGCCAGCGGTGCCGACACGCAGGGCGAGACCAGCAGGCTGGAGAGCACGCCGAGTACCGCCGCGCCCAGTAGCGAGCCACCCTTGGTGCGATGGGCGAGGCTGTCCAGGCGGCTGCTCAAAGCCTGCGGCAGCTTGAGGTCGAACAGGCCGAACATGGCCAGGGCGAACAGCACGAAGAACGCGGCGAACGGTACCAGCACCCAGGCCGACTGCAGGCGCGCCTGCAGGTTCAGGCCGGCGCCGAACAGGCCCATCAGGGCGCCGAGCACGGCGAAGCTCGCCGCCATCGGCAGCACGTAGGCCAGCGACAGCGACAGCCCGCGCAGGCTGCCGACCTGGCCGCGTAGCACCACCCCGGAGAGGATCGGCAGCATCGGCAGCACGCACGGTGTGAAGGTCAGGCCGACACCGGCGAGGAAGAACAGCAGCAGCGACTTCCAGGTCCAGCCCTGCTCGGCGCTTGCCGGCAGCGGGGCGCCTTGGCCGTCGATGCTCAAGCGCGCGGTTTCCGGCGGATAGCACAGGCCCTTGTCGGCGCAGCCCTGGTAACCCACCAGCAGGGTGAAGGCGCGCGCGTCGTTGCGCGGCAGTTCGATGTCGAGCACCCCGTGGTACACCTCGACGTCGCCGAAGAACTCGTCGTGCTTGGCCTCGCCCTGGGGGATGTTCGGCGCGCCGAGCTTGATGTCCGCAGGCTCGGTGCGGAACTGGAAGCGGTGGCGGTAGAGGTAATAGCCGTCGGTGGCGACGAAGCGCAGCTTGACGGTCTGGGCGTCGGCCTCGATCAGGCTGAGCTTGAAGGCTTCGTGCACCGGCAGGAAGTCGGCGCTGTTGGACGCGGCGCCGAGGGTGGCGCTGGGGCGGTTGTCGAGCAGGCCGGTGGCGAACGCAGGGCTGGCCAGCAGCAGGAACAACAGGAAAAACAGGCGGCGCATGGCGGACTCGCGAGGTGGAACGTGGCGGGCATGATAGCGGACTTGGCGAGGCTATGGGCCATCGCGGGGCAAGCCCCGCGATGCTTTCAAAGCCGGAAAGCCCGCACCGCCGTGTTCAACTCACCGCCCAGCTTGAGCAACTGTTCGCCCTGCTCACGCCCTTCGCCAATACGCTGCAGGTTGTCCTCGCCCAGCTCGTGGATCCGCTCGCTGTGATCACGAATCTCGCTCACCGCCCCGGTCTGCTGCGCGGTCACATCGGCGATGCGCACCGCGGTGTCGGCAATGGTGCGAATGGCGCTGACGATCGCGTCCAGCGCGCCATCGGCCGACTGTGCCTGGTTGGCCGTGGCCTCGGCGTGCTCCAGCTGGGTGCGCATGCCGTCCACCGAATCGCGGGCGGCTTGCTGCAGGCGGTCGATCAGCGCCTGGATCTCGCCAGTGGCGCCAGTGGTGCGCTGCGCCAGCGAGCGCACTTCGTCGGCCACCACGGCGAAGCCACGGCCCAACTCGCCGGCCCGGGCCGCTTCGATGGCGGCGTTGAGCGCCAGCAGGTTGGTCTGTTCGGCAATCGCCCGGATCACCGTGAGCACGCCACCGATGGTCGCCGACTCTTCCGCCAGTTGCTCGATCATCCGGGCGTTGCCTTGCACCTCGTCGACCAGCGCGCGCAGGCCGGACAGGCTCTGGCCGATCACTGTCTGGCCCTGCTCCACGGCCCGGCCGGCGTCGCGGCTGGCCTCGGCGGCTGAGCTGGCATCGCCGGCCACCTGCTGGATGGTCGCCTCCAACTCGCCCAGGGCGTCGCGGATCTGCGCCGTGTCGCCGGCCTGGCGTTCGGCGCCGTCGTGCAGGGCGCTGCTCATGCCGGCCAAGGCATGGCTGCTGCCGGCCACCTGTTCGGCGTTGTGACGGATGGTGCCGACCAGCTCCACCAGGTACTGGCGCAGGCGGTTCAGCGATTCCTGGATATCGTGCAGCTCGCGGTTGGTGCGGCCCAGGGTGATGGGCTGGGCGAAGTCGCCCTCGGCCCAGCGCGACAGCGCCGGCGCCAGGCTGGTGAGGGTGCGTGCCAGGCGACGCTGCAGGGTGTCGATGAGCAGGGCGATCAGCAGGATCAGGCAGATCATCAGGCCCTGGATCAGCCGTACCTCGCCAGCGATGGTGGCGTGCAGGCCGCGTACCTCGGGCTCGAGGCCGGCGATGGCCTGTTGCACCGCCTCCAGGCGCTCACCGGTGCTGGCGGCCAAGGTGGCGCGGCGCTCGATCTGCTCGCGGGTACGTTGCAGTTCGGCAGGGTAGCGGCTGAGCAGGCTGTGCAGCTCGCGTTTCAGGCCCACGGCGACGTCTTCCTGCTCGGCGCTGGCTTGCGACTCCAGGCCCATCATCGCGGCGAAGTCATCGGCATTGGATTCGGCGGCGCGGGTCACCCCCAGCAGCGGCAGGCCGTCGATGGCCTGGGCCTGGGCGGCGATCTGTTGCAGTTCGCGGTCCACTTCGTCGGCCAGCTCGGCGCGGCCGCTGCTGACCAGCTTGTCGCGGGCCAGGGACAGGCGGCCCAGGTGCAGCGAGGCTTCCAGCAGCGGTGTCAGGTAGCGGCCAGCATCGGCGCTGCCGCTGTCGCGGGCATAGCCGGCCAGTTGCTCGAGGTTCGCCCCCAGCTCCCGTTCGGCTTGCAGCAGCAAGGCCTGGGGATCGCCGGCCAGCTTGCCGGCGGCGAGCAGTTCGTTGGCGGTGAAGCCCTGCAGGCTGTCCAGGCTCGGGCGCAGCTTGGCCGACAGGGGCTCTGGCCAGTCGGCCAGGGCGGCCTGCAATTGCGTGTTGGCCTGCATGGCCGCCGCATGGCGCAGGGCGTCGCCGCTGCCCAGGTAGGCCTGGATGTTGCGCGCGGCATCGTTCTGGAACTGCTGGGACAGGCCCAGGTAGCGCTCCATCAATTGATAGGGACGTTCCAGGGCGCGTTGCGACCACCACAGGGTCGCGCCCAGGGCGATACACACGGTCACCAGCAACAGGGTGTTGAAATTGGTCAGCCACTTCAGGCGCATAGCCGCGAACTTCCTGCGGAGGGGGAGTGGAGAAGTCGGGCCTGAAGTTATTGCGATTTTGTGACGGGGTGATGACGACGGCGGGTTGGCGCCATAAAAAAGTGGCACAGTGCCGGTATGAGGGGGTATGGGCAACTGCTGTGCTTTTCCTGCGCCGGCCTCTCGCCGGCAAGCCGGCTCCCACACCGGGCGCGCCGCTCTCAGTCCAAGCGCCCTCCCTGTGGGAGCTGGCTTGCCAGCGATGAGGCCATTACCAGCGACGCAACGCGGATGGGGTGGGCGCTAAGGCTCGACCCGCACCACGCAGTTGCGCCCGGCGTGCTTGGCGCGGTACAGCGCCTCGTCCGCGGCGCTGGCCATGGTCAGCGCGTCGAGCTGCTCGTCCAGCTGCACCACCCCGGCGCTGAAGGTGCATTGCAGATCGTGGGGCTGGGCCGGGTAATGGATCTCGGCAAAGCGCCGACGGATTTCGTCGAGCACCTTGTGCGCCGCTTCCAGTCCGGTATTGGGCATGACGATGGCAAATTCCTCGCCACCGTAGCGGCCGATGAAGTCGGTCTTGCGCAGCCGCTGCTTGAGGAACAGCGCCAGGCTCTTGATCACCCGGTCGCCCATGGGGTGGCCGTGGCGGTCGTTGATCTTCTTGAAGTGGTCGATGTCGAGCATGGCGAAGCTCAGGGGTTGCACTTCGCGGCGGGCGCGGAAGCTGCAGTCCTCGAGCAATTGCAGGATGTGGGTGTGGTTGTACAGCCCGGTGAGGCTGTCGCGCACCATCCGCGCCTTGAGGTGGCGGGCGCGGGCGGCGCGGTTGCGCACGGTGGTCACCAGGTGCCGCGAGCGGATCGGCTTGGTGAGGAAGTCGTCGCCGCCCTCGCTCATGGCGTCGAGCTGCTTGTCCAGGTCGTCCTCGGCCGACAGGTAGATGATCGGCACGCTGACGTAGCGGTCGTTGTGGCGGATCACCTTGGCCAGTTCCGGGCCGGTGCACGCGGGCATGTACATGTCGAGGATGATCAGGTCGGGCTGGAAGTCCGCCAGCTCGCTCATGGTGCGGATCGGCTCGGTGAGGGTGCGGGTGATGATCCCGGCGCTGTTGAGCAGGCGCTCGGTGTGCAGGGCCTGGGCGCGGGAGTCGTCGATCACCAGCACGCGGAACGGGTCGTACTGGGTGGCGCTGGTCAGCAGTTCGAGTTTTTCCAGCAGGCTGGAAGCATCCAGGGTGCCGGTGAGGAACTCCTGGCCGCCGGCGCGTACCGCGGCCAGGCGGGTCGGGGTGTCGGTTTCATGCAAGCAGAAGAACAGCAGCGGCACCGGCTGCTCCAGGCCTTGCTGGGCCTGGGCCGCCAGTTGCAGGCCGATACCGGTGCCGGTGAAGTCGACGTCCATGACGATCGCCGACGGCAGGCGCTCGCTCATCGATGCCTGGAACGCCTCGGCGCTGCACAGCGCCTGCACGGTGAGGCCGAAGAACTCCAGTTGCTGGGCCAGGCGTTCGGCGCGGTCGTGGTCCTGCAGCACGATGTACACCGGTTTGCGCAGCGGCGGCAGGGGCACATTGTCGAGTTGGTCGCCCTTGCGCAGGCCGGTGCGCGACAGGCGCTGCATCAGGCGGTTGAGTTCGCTGATCAGTTCCGAGTTCAGGCGCGCGCTGTTGGCTTCGATGGCGCGCAGGGTCTGGCCGATGGCCGTTGACAGGCTGCCATGCTCGGGCTGCTCGAAGCGTTCGGCATAGCGCTGCAGGCGCAGGTTGGCCTCGCACAGCTCGCCCAGGTCGCCGCTGGACCACTCGCCACGCTGCAGGCGCTGCCAGATCTCGAGGATCTGCCGGGCCTGGTGGATCACCCGCTGGGCAAAATGCTGCTTGAGGCGTTCGTGGCTCGGCTCGGCTGGCTGGGTCATGTCCTGACTACTTATGAGTGGGAGGGTGCAGGTTCAATGATGGCTCTATGCTAGCACTGCTTTTCCGACAAGCGAGTGCCTCGGGTCAACAAAGTGTTAAGGGACGGTAATTCAGTTGCTGACCTGTTGGTCGCTTATACGAATGGCGGCGTCTGCTTTATAGTGCTGTCACCTGGGTTTGTCGTGGCACCCTGGCCGAGGCCTGTGGTCCAAACCCTGAACCGTTCGTGACTGATTAAGGACAATGCCATGCTGGATTGGAAAAACCGCGAGGCCAAGGCCGAGCCCCGCGAGCGGGTCGAAACCCGCGGCGCCGCTACCCGTAGCTACGTTGGCGGCCTCTGGAGCCGTGCCCTGGGCACCCTGATCGGCCTCTACCTGCTGGTGTGCATCGGCCTGGGCTGGTACTGGAGCCAGGAGCCCGAGCTGTTCCCGGTGCAGCAGAACGCCCAGGCCGCCGCCGAGCGCAACGGCCAGCAGATGGTGGTTGGCTATACCACCATCGAAACCCTCAAGACCGTCGCCGGCACCCTGCTCGACAAGCCGGGTGGCTACATCTCCAACGACCGCTTCCCGCCAGGGCTGTGGATGGACAACATGCCGAGCTGGGAATACGGCGTGCTGGTCCAGGTGCGTGACCTGTCCCGCGCCCTGCGCAAGGACTTCGCCCGGTCGCAGTCGCAATCGACCGAGGACGCCGACCTGGCCAAGGCCGAGCCGCGCTTCAACTTCGACAACAAGAGCTGGATCCTGCCGTCGAGCGAGTCGGAGTTCGAAGAGGGCATCAAGTCGCTGAACCGCTACCAGGTGCGCCTGGCCAAGGGCGACCAGGGCGCGATCTTCTACACCCGCGCCGACAACCTGAACAACTGGCTGGGCGACGTCGCCACCCGCCTGGGCTCGCTGTCGCAGCGCCTGTCGGCCAGCGTCGGCCGGGTCAAGCTCAACAACACCCTGAAGACCGAGTCCGTGGCCCCGGGCCAGGCGCCACAGGTCGACGAGGAAGTGGTCGAGACCCCATGGCTGCAGATCGACAACGTGTTCTACGAAGCCCGTGGCCAGGCCTGGGCGCTGTCGCACCTGCTGCGCGCCATCGAGGTCGACTTCGCCGACGTGCTGGCGAAGAAGAACGCCACGGTCAGCGTGCGGCAGATCATCCGCGAGCTGGAAGCCTCGCAGGAAGCGCTGTGGAGCCCGATGGTGCTCAACGGCAGCGGTTTTGGCATGTGGGCCAACCACTCGCTGGTGATGGCCAACTACATCTCGCGGGCCAACGCCGCGGTGATCGACCTGCGCCAACTGCTGTCCCAGGGCTGAGATGCCGGTCAATCCTGCCGAGGTCGCGCACCGCGCGGCCTCCGACGCCGAGCTGGTGGCCTGGGTCGATGAGCATGACCAATTGCTCGGCGCCCTGCCACGGGCCGAATTGCGTGAGCGTGGCCTGATCGGGCGCTGTACCTTCATCCTGCTGTTCAACAGCGCGGGCGACCTGTGTGTGCACCGGCGGACCCTGAGCAAAGCGCTCTATCCCGGTTACTGGGATGTGGCGGCGGGGGGAATGGTCGGGGTGCAGGAGTCCTATGCCGAATCGGCGGCCCGGGAGCTGGCGGAGGAACTGGGGGTGAGCGGCGTCGAGCTGCGCTTCCACGAGACGTTCTACTTCGAGCAGCCGGGCAACCGCCTGTGGGGCGCGGTGTTTTCTGCGGTATGGGACGGGGCGTTGCGCCTGCAGCCCGAGGAGGTCAGCGAGGCGCGGTTCATCAGTGTCGAGCAGGCCCTGGCGGAAAGTGCGACGCTGCCGTATTGCCCGGACTCGCTGGTGGCGCTGCAGCGCTATCAGGTTGCCCTGCGATGAGGTCGCAAAACATTTGTAAAATGGCGCAATCCTGTACTTAGCAACAGGCAGATTTATCGTTACACTGCGCGCCCTTTTCGGGCTGCCGCACAACCTTGCGGCAGTAGCGCCGCCCCTGCCAGAGTGGGGCATCGCGGTCGGCTCCCGCCGACCAGTTTTTTGTCCTCGGCACAGAGGAACAAAAGTGGCCAAGAAAGCTTCTTCCTTTTCCGCCCTGGGCGGTCTCGTCTTTTCCACCGATGCCGGTCGGCACTGTCCCGACTGCAGCAAACCGGTGGACGACTGTATCTGCAAGCAGCAGGTCATCCCCGAGGGGGATGGCATTGCCCGCGTGCGCCGTGAAAGCAAAGGCCGTGGCGGCAAGACGGTGACCACCATCACGGGCGTCCCCCTGGCCCTGGAACCGCTGAAGGAGCTCGCCAGCACGCTCAAGCGTCGCTGCGGCACCGGTGGCGCGCTCAAGGATGGGGTCATTGAAATCCAGGGCGATCACGTCGAGCTGTTGCTCGCCGAGCTGATCAAGCAGGGTTTCAAGGCGAAGAAATCCGGCGGCTGAGTGCAGCCGCGCGATTTTTTGCCCAGCGCTTTCTAAACTCGTTCCCGTGGGCAGGGTCTATGCCTGACACGGAAGAATCGTCATTTTCAGTATTTACACTGCCAGCGCCCCGAGGTGGGGCAGTGTTTCGACTTTTCATACAGGGGACTTGAATGTCCGTACGACGCACACGCAAAGACGATGGTAGCCAGTGGACCGTGGCCGACAGCCGCAGTGTTTATGGCATCCGCCATTGGGGCGCAGGTTATTTCGCCATCAATGACGCCGGGCGCGTCGAAGTGCGCCCCAACGGCCCGGACAGCGCGCCGATCGACCTCTTCGAACAGGTCCAGGAACTGCGCCAGAGCGGCCTGTCGCTGCCGCTGCTGGTGCGTTTCCCCGACATCCTGCAGGACCGCGTGCGCCAGCTGACCGGCGCCTTCGATGCCAACATCGCGCGTCTGGAGTACCAGAGCCAGTACACCGCGCTGTACCCGATCAAGGTCAACCAGCAGGAAGCGGTGGTCGAGAACATCATCGCCACCCAGAACGTCTCCATCGGCCTGGAAGCCGGCTCCAAGCCCGAGCTGCTGGCGGTGCTGGCGCTGGCGCCGAAGGGCGGCACCATCGTCTGCAACGGCTACAAGGACCGCGAATTCATCCGTCTGGCGCTGATGGGCCAGAAGCTCGGCCACAACGTGTTCATCGTGATCGAGAAGGAGTCCGAGGTCGCCCTGGTGATCGAGGAGGCCGCGGAGCTCAAGGTCAAGCCACAGGTCGGCCTGCGCGTGCGCCTGTCGTCGCTGGCGTCGAGCAAGTGGGCCGACACCGGCGGCGAGAAATCCAAGTTCGGCCTGTCCGCCGCCCAGCTGATCTCGGTGGTGCAGCGTTTCCGTGACGCCGGGCTCGACCAGGGCATCCGCCTGCTGCACTTCCACATGGGCTCGCAGATCGCCAACCTGGCCGACTACCAGCACGGCTTCAAGGAAGCCATCCGCTACTACGGCGAATTGCGCGCCCTGGGCCTGCCGGTCGATCACATCGATGTCGGTGGCGGCCTGGGCGTCGACTACGACGGCACCCACTCGCGCAACGCCAGCTCGATCAACTACGACATGGACGACTACGCCGGCGTGGTGGTCGGGATGCTCAAGGAGTTCTGCGACGCGCAGGGCCTGCCGCACCCGCACATCTTCTCCGAGAGCGGCCGCTCGCTTACCGCGCACCACGCCATGCTGGTGATCCAGGTGACCGACGTCGAGAGCCACAACGACGAAGTGCCGACCATCGAAAACAAGGAAAGCCTGCCCGAGACCGTGCAGTGGCTGGCCGACCTGCTCGGCCCGACCGATATCGAGATGGTCACCGAGACCTACTGGCGCGCCACCCACTACATGGGCGACGTGGCCGCGCAGTACGCCGACGGCAAGCTGACCCTGGCCGAGAAGGCCCTGGCCGAGCAGTGCTATTTCGCCGTGTGCCGTCGCCTGCACAACTCGCTCAAGGCCCGCCAGCGCTCGCACCGCCAGGTGCTGGACGAACTCAACGACAAGCTGGCCGACAAGTACATCTGCAACTTCTCGGTGTTCCAGAGCCTGCCGGACACCTGGGCCATCGGCCAGGTACTGCCGATCATCCCGCTGCACCGCCTGGACGAAGAGCCGCTGCGCCGCGCCGTGCTGCAGGACCTGACCTGCGACTCCGACGGCAAGATCAACCAGTACGTCGACGAGCAGAGCATCGAGACCAGCATGCCGGTGCACGCGGTCAAGGAAGGCGAGGACTACCTGCTCGGCGTGTTCCTGGTCGGCGCCTACCAGGAGATCCTCGGCGACATGCACAACCTGTTCGGTGACACCGACTCGGTGAACATCTACCAGAACGCCGATGGCAGCGTGTACCACGCCGGTATCGAGACCCACGACACCATCGAGGACATGCTGCGCTACGTGCACCTGTCGCCGGAGGAGTTGATGACCCACTACCGCGACAAGGTCGCCAGCGCCAGGATCACCGCCCGCGAGCGTACCCAGTACCTCGACGCGCTGCGCCTGGGGCTGACCCGCTCCTCGTACCTGTCGTCCTGATCGTACTGGGCCGCCGCGCGGCCCTCAGGCACACGGCTGCCGCCACGGTTGATCACCTGTGGCGGCAGCCTTCAGGCTTTGTTGCCCAAGTGTTCGACAAGCAAGGCGGCGTAGCCAGGCAACGCGCTGAAGTCCCGCGAGCACAGCAGCAAGCTGCGCTTCGCCCAGGCCTCCTGCAAGGCGACCCAGCGCAGCGGCAAGCTGTGCTCCCAGCGTCGCACCGAGGTCAGCGGGACCACGGCCACCCCCGCGCCACCTCCGACCATCCTGATCACCCCATCGAATCCTTCGGCGCGAACGCGTACCTGCATCCGTCTTCCCAGGCGCAGGGCCTGCTCTTCGAGATGCAGCGCCAGGGCGCTGTCGGCACCCAGCCCCACATACCCATGGCCAAGGCTGGCGTTGAAGTCTGCCCGGTCGCTGGCGGCCAGCGGGTGCTCGCGCGGCATCACCAGCACTAGCGGATCGTCGCGAAACGGTCGTGTCTGCAGGGTTGCGCAGGGCGCGGCATTCGAGACGATGCCCAGGTCCGCCATGCCCTGGCTGATCGCCTGGACGATATGCAGGCTGGGCAGTTCCTGGATATCCACGCTCACCCCCGGGTGCTCGGCCAGGTAGCCGGCCAGCAGCTCCGGCAGGTACTCGGTCAGCGCCGCCGTGTTGCACAGCAGGCGCACCTGGCCGTGCAGGCCCTGGGCATAGTGCCCGAGGTCGAATTGCAGGCGCTCGACCTGCTGCGCGATCAGCCGCGCATGCTGCAGCAGGGCTTGGCCGGCGGGCGTGGGCAGCACGCCGCGGCGGTTGCGTTCGAGCAAGGGTATGCCCAGCGAGGCTTCCATGGCGCGAATGCGCGCACTGGCGGCCGGCAGCGAGAGGTGGCTGCGCCGGGCGCCAGCGGTGATGTTGCCGCTTTCGAGGGTGTGCTGGAACAGCTTGAGGTCGATCAGGTCGAAATGCATCTGCCTCTGTCCTGGCAAGAGTCTGCCTGAGTATATGGCAGATTTTCAGCGTGCTGGCCGCACGGCAGGATGGCGGTCATGAATACCTTCCTGGCGTTTTATCAGAACATCGGTCCGGCGCTGTCATTGCTGGTGATCCTGACCTTCTTCCTGGCCGGCGCGGTCAAGGGTGTCATCGGCCTCGGGTTGCCGACCGTTGCCATGGGCTTGCTTGGCCTGGCTATGCCTCCGGCACAGGCAGCGGCGCTGCTGATCGTGCCATCGACCTTGACCAACCTCTGGCAACTGGCGGCCGGCGGCCATCTGTTCGCGCTGCTGCGCCGCCTCGGCGGGATGCTGGCGATGATCTTTATCGGCACCCTGCTGGGCAGCGCTTGGCTGGGGATCGACAGCGGTCCGTGGGCGGCCCATGGCCTGGGCGCCGCGTTGCTGGTCTATGCCCTCTATGGGCTGGTCGGCCCAGGGCTGCGCGTGGCCCCGGCCAGGGAGCCCTGGCTGGGGCCGCTCTGCGGGTTGCTCACCGGTGTGGTGACGGCCGCCACCGGCGTGTTCGTCATGCCCGCGGTGCCCTACCTGCAGGGCCTGGGCCTGAGCCGCGACGAGCTGGTCCAGGCGCTGGGCCTGTCGTTCACCGTCTCGACCCTGGCCCTGGCGGTCGGCCTGGCCGGGCAGGATGCCCTGGGTGGCCAAGCCCTGGGGGCTTCACTGCTGGTGTTGGCGCCGGCGTTGCTGGGCATGTTCGCCGGCCAGTGGCTGCGCGGACGGATCAGCGCAGCGCTGTTCAAGCGCTGCTTCCTCATCGGCCTTGCGCTGCTGGGCGGGCACCTGCTGGTCAACGGCTAGCGGACGAAGCGCTGAGCATGTCGATCATCTGGATGTCGAAATCGCGCTCCAGGTAATCCATGCGTTTATCGAAGAATGCACGCATATGCGGCAGTGCCGAATGCACGTCCAGCGCGTCCTTGTTTGCCCAGACCTCGAAAAACACGAACAGGGTCGGGTCTGCCTTGTCGCGCAGCATGTGGTACTCGATGCAACCCGGCTCCTGGCGGCTCGGCTCGACGTAAGGACGGAACAGCTGTTCGAAGGCCTCGGCCTGCTCCGGGCGGGTCTTGGCTTTGAGGATGAAGGCGTATTGCTCGGTCATGGGGAAGCGCTCTGTAAGGGGAATGAGCAAATTCTAAATCAACAATATGTTTACCATTCGTGATTTGCAGGCAAAAGAATTTTGCCCAGCCCTGGCTGTTTCCCGGGTGCCCGGTTGCCTAACCTGCCGGCAACTTCACTTACAGGGCTGACCCTCCCATGAAAAAGATTCTCCTGCTCAATGGCGGCAAACGCTTCGCCCACTCCGATGGCCGTCTCAACCAGACCCTGCACGATGCCGCACTGGCCCATCTGGACCGCGCCGGTTTCGATGTGCGGGAAACCTTCATCGACGGCGGTTACGACGTCCAGGCCGAGGTGGAGAAATTCCTCTGGGCGGACGTGGTGATCTACCAGATGCCGGGTTGGTGGATGGGCGCGCCATGGACCGTGAAGAAGTACATCGACGATGTGTTCACCGCCGGCCACGGCAGCCTGTACGCCAATGATGGCCGTACCCGCTCCGACGCCTCGCAGAAGTACGGCAGCGGTGGCCTGGTGCAGGGCAAGCAATACATGCTGTCGCTGACCTGGAACGCGCCGCAGCAGGCGTTCGATGACCCCAGCGATTTCTTCGAGGGCAAGGGCGTGGACGCGGTGTATTTCCCGTTCCACAAGGCCAACCAGTTCCTCGGCATGAGCGGGTTGCCAACCTTCCTCGCCGTCGATGTGATGAAGCGGCCGGATGTACCGGCGGCGCTGGCGGCTTATGAGCAGCATCTGGACCAGGTGTTTGGCAAGGCTCAATGACAGCGCGGCTCCAACTGTCTTGTTGTTCCTGCACGGGCCTCTCGCCGGCAAGCCGGCTCCCACAAGATGGCGCATGGCTCAAGGCTGAAGCGCACGGTGTGGGAGCCGGCTTGCCGGCGAAAGGGGCGCGTAGCGGCCCCTTGCGCGGTTGCTGCCCAACCGCTATGAATCACGGCATCCACCTGCCAAGGCCATCCGCGTGAAAACCCGATCCGAAGAACTCCAGGTATTTGTCGCCGTCATCGACAGCGGCTCGATCTCCGCCGCTGCGGAGCAGATCGGCCAGACGCCCTCCGCTGTCAGCCGCACCCTGTCGCGCCTGGAGGGCAAGCTCGGCACCACGCTGGTCAACCGCACCACGCGGCGCATGGACCTGACCGAGGAAGGGCGTTTCTTTCTGGAGCGCGCCCGGGCGATCCTCGAGCAGATGGACGACATGGAAGAGCGCCTGTCGCTGAACCGCCAGACCCCGACCGGGCGCCTGCGCATCAACGCCGCCGCGCCGTTCATGCTGCACGCGATCCTGCCGTGGATCGGCGAGTTCCGCCAGCAGTACCCCGGCATCGAGCTGGAGTTGAACACCGACGACCTGATCATCGACCTGCTGGAGCAAAGCACCGACGTGGCCATCCGCATCGGCGAACTGGCCGACTCCAGCCTGCATGCCCGTTCGCTCGGCTGCAGCCCGGTGCAGGTGCTTGCCAGCCCCGACTACCTGGCCCGGCACGGCACGCCGCAGCGGGTCGAAGATCTCGAGGCCCATTGCCTGCTTGGCTTCAGCTCCCTCGAATCGCTCAACCAATGGCCACTGCGCCATGCCCAGGGCGACCGCTGGGCAATCCGCCCGCAGCTGGTCGCCTCGAGCGGCGAAACCCTGCGCCAGCTGGCCATTGCCGGCGAGGGCATCGTCAGCCTGTCACACTTCATGACCCACGAGGACATCCGCGCCGGCCGCCTGAACGTGATCCTGGCCGAGCACAACAATGGCTATCGCCAGCCGATCCATGCGGTCTACTACCGCAACACCCAGCTGGCCCTGCGCATCCAGTGCTTCCTCGATTTCATCCAGAAAAAGCTGGCCGTCTACGCCTGCTGAGTTGCCTGAACGCGACAGGGTCTGCCCGACGGCGGCGCGAAACGACCGGGGTGTTTGCTTAGTTACAGGGCTTCGGCCTTAATGACTGATCAACAAAAACAACACCAAGGAAGTGCGCATGCGTATTGTCATGTTCCAGCCCCTGGCCCTCGGGGCCGCGATCCTGAGCTGCTCCTCCGCCTTTGCCGTGACGCTGGAAGGCAGCGCGGTGGCCGCGCCTGATCAATATGGCGCACAGGTGGCCGCCGACATCCTCAAGAAGGGCGGCAACGCGGTGGACGCCGCCGTCGCCACCGCCTTCACCCTGGCTGTGACCTACCCCGAGGCCGGCAACATCGGCGGCGGTGGCTTCATGACCCTGTTCGTCGACGGCAAGCCTTACTTCCTCGACTATCGCGAGGTGGCGCCCAAGGCCGCGACCAAGACCATGTACCTGGACGACAAGGGCGAGGTGATCGAGAACCTCAGCCTGGTCGGCGTGCGCGCCGCCGGTGTGCCGGGCACGGTGATGGGGTTGTGGGAGGCGCACCAGAAGTTCGGCAAGCTCGAGTGGAGCGAGCTGCTGACCCCGGCCATCGGCTATGCGAAGAACGGTTTCAAGATTGCCCAGAAGCAATACCAGTACCGTGACGACGCCCAGGGCCTGTTCAAGACCGCGACCAATTTCAACGACTACTTCGGCAGCATGAAGGTCGGCGAGCTGTTCAAGCAGCCAGAGCTGGCGCAGACCCTCGAGCGTATTGCCGACAAGGGCGTCAGCGAGTTCTACCAGGGCAAGACCGCCGACTTGCTGGTGGCGCAGATGCAGGCCGACAAGGGCTTGATCAGCAAGGACGACCTCAAGGACTACAAGGCCGTGTGGCGTGACCCGATCGCCATCAGCTGGCGCGGCAACGTGGTCTACACCGCGCCGCCGCCAAGCTCCGGCGGCGTCGCCCTGGCCCAGCTGCTGGGCATCAAGGAAGACCGCGCGGCGGACTTCAAGGGCGTCGAGCACAACTCGGCCAAGTACATCCACCTGCTGGCCGAGATCGAGAAGCGCGTGTTCGCCGACCGCGCCGACTATCTCGGCGATCCGGCTTTCACCAAGGTTCCGGTCGACCAGCTGGTGGCCAAGGATTACCTGGCCAAGCGTGCCGCCCAGGTCAACCCGAACGCGATTTCCGCAACCGACCAGGTCAAGCCGGGGCTGGAGCCGCACCAGACCACGCACTTCTCCATCGTCGACAAGCAGGGCAACGCGGTGAGCAACACCTACACCCTCAACCTCGACTACGGCAGCGGCGTGGTGGTCAAGGGCGCGGGCTTCCTGCTCAACGACGAGATGGACGACTTCAGCGCCAAGCCGGGCGCGGCCAACGCCTTTGGCGTGATCGGCGGCGACGCCAATGCCATCGCGCCGGGCAAGCGCATGCTCTCGTCGATGAGCCCGAGCCTGGTGGCGCGTGACGGCAAGGTGGTGCTGGTGCTGGGCACCCCGGGCGGTTCGCGGATCTTCACCTCGATCTTCCAGGTGATGAACAACCTGTACGACTTCGGCATGCCGCTGGAGAAAGCCGTGGCGGCGCAGCGCGTGCATCACCAGTTGCTGCCCAAGGACACCATCTACTTCGACAGCTATGCGCCGCTCAAGGGGCAGGTGGCTGACGACCTGAAGAAGATGGGCTACGTGCTGGAGGACCAGGGCTGGGAGATGGGCGACATCCAGGCGATCCGGGTGACCGGCGAGAAGCTGGAGACGGCGTCTGATCCGCGTGGGCGCGGGGTAGGGATGATCGTCAAGTAACCCGAGGCGCAAATGAACGCGGGGCAAGCCCGCTCCCACGAGTCTGTGGGAGCGGGCTTGCCCCGCGATGCTTTACAGGATCAGACGCGGAACTGGCTGACCAGGGTCTGCAGGTGGCCACCCAGGCGCGCCAGCTCGACGCTGGAAGCGGCGGTCTCGTCGCTGGCCGCGGCGGTCTGCTCCGACACGTCGCGCACGTTGAGGATGCTGCGGCTGATCTCTTCGGCCACGGCGCTCTGCTGCTCGGCGGCGGCGGCGATCTGCTGGTTCATCGACTGGATGTTCGACACCGTACGGGTGATGCTCTCCAGCGAACCACCGGCCTTGCGTGCCAGCTCGACACTGCTGTCGGTCAGGTTGCGGCTGCCGTTCATCACCTCGGCGACCTGCTGGGTGCCGTGCTGCAGGCTGGCGATCAGGCCTTCGATTTCCTCGGTGGACTGCTGGGTGCGCTGGGCCAGGCCACGCACCTCGTCGGCGACCACGGCGAAACCACGCCCGGCCTCGCCGGCACGGGCCGCCTCGATGGCGGCGTTGAGTGCCAGCAGGTTGGTCTGCTCGGCGACCGACTTGATCACGTCCATGACGCTGCCGATCTTCTGGCTTTCCTGCTGCAGCAGGGTCATGGCCTCGGTGGAACGGTGCACTTCGTGGGCCAGGCGCTCGATCTGGCTGATCGCTTCACCCACTACCTTGTCGCCAACACGGGCTTCGTCGTCGGCGTTGGTCGCGGCATGGGAGGCTTGTTCGGCGTTGCGCGCGACTTCCTGCACGGTGGCGGCCATCTCGTGCATGGCGGTGGCCACCTGGTCGGTCTCGACCTTCTGGCTGTTGGCGCCGGCGCTGGTCTGCTCGGTCACCGCCGACAGCTCCTCGGCGGCGCTGGCGATCTGGGTCACGCCGTCGCGGATGCCGGTGATCAGGTCACGCAGGGTGGTGCCCATGCGTGCGATGCCTTGCTGCAGGGCACCCAGTTCGTCGCGACGGGTGACGCGCAGTTGCTGGGTGAGGTCGCCGCTGGCGATGCGGTTGACCACGTCCATGGTCTCGCGCAGCGGGCGGGTGATCTGGCGGGTGATGATGAACGCGGCGAGCACGCCGACCAGCAGCGCCAGCAGGGTGGCGGAAGTCTGCAGGCTGCGGGCCTGGACGCTTTCGGCGTCACGGCGCTCGATCTGGATCTTGTACAGCTCGTCGCTGCGCTTGACGATGTCGGCGCCCTGCACGGTCATTTCAGCACGGGCCACGCCAATGGCGGCAGTGGCGTCGCGGAACTGACGCACGGCGTCGCGGTAGGCGAGCGCGGCGCTTTCGAATTGCTGGATGCGCGAGGCTTCGGCCGGCAGCTGGCGCTTGAGGCTGTCGATTTCGTTGAGGGCGTTTTCCAGCTGGCGCAGGGCGGCCTGCTCGGCTTCGCTGGTCAGGTCGGCGATGTAGCTGCGCACGTCCAGGCGCACTTGCACCAGCTGCTGCTTGGCCTTGCTGATCAGCAGGTACTGGGCCAGGCGGCTGGCGTCGCTTTCGCTGCTGGACAGCACGGTGCTGCCGATTGCCTCGATGGCGTCATTGGCGCGGGCCGCGGCCTGGTTCATCGACTCGCGGGCGGCGAGGGTGGTCTTGTAGCCCTGGCGCATCTTTTCCAGCGAAACCCGGTATTCGCTGATGCTCTGGCCCTGCTCGCGCAGCAGCTTGAGGTTTTCGGGGCTCTTGAAGGTGTTGACCAGGTGCTGCTGCTGGCTGCCGAAGGCGTCGAGCTTGGCCTGGACGTTGGCTGCCGAGGCGTCGTCGCCGTTGGTCAGCATCCACTGCAGGCGGGCCACGCGCAGGTTGGTCAGGTCACTGTTGAGCTGGGTGATGTCGCTCATCCAGTTGCTGCGGTCGATAAGGCTGCCCAGGCTGTTCCAGCCGGTCAGGGCCAGCAGGCCGGTCAGGACCAGGACCAGGCCGAAGCCCAGGCCGAGTTTGAGGTTGACGCTGATATTGGCGAACCAACTGTTCATGCACGCTCTCCCAGAGAATGATTTCGCTCACTTGATCTCAAAAGCTGGGCGTTGTTGTTGTCAGATAGCCCGCAGATTTGTGTAGGACTTATCGGCAACGGAGGGAGAAGCTGAAACGCTTTTTCAGCAAATTTGTAACTTGTTGAATACGTTTATGTTTTTGATGTTGCCATTTGCGGGTAAGCCGGCTCCGCAGCAGGAACCGGCCCGCCGGCGATGGCGATTCTCAGAGGCTACGCGCGCTGAACGTGTCGCACTGGTTCAGGTCGCCGCTGGAAAACCCGGCCTTGAACCAGCGCACGCGCTGCTGCGAGGTGCCATGGGTGAACGAGTCGGGCACCACGCGGCCCTGGCCCTGCTGTTGCAGCCGATCGTCACCGATGGCGTTGGCGGCATTCAATGCCTCCTCGACGTCCCCCGGCTCCAGCCAGTTCAGGCGTTTCTGCGCCTGGTAGGCCCAGACCCCGGCCAGGCAATCGGCCTGCAGCTCCTGGCGCACCAGCAGGCCATTGTCGCCTTCCATGCGCTGGCCATTGCGCCGTGCGGCGTCGACCTTGGCCGAAACGCCGAGCAGGGTCTGCACGTGGTGGCCGATCTCGTGGGCGATCACATAGGCCTGGGCGAAGTCGCCGGCGGCCTTGAAGCGGGTTTCCATTTCGCGGAAGAAAGTCATGTCCAGGTACACGCGCTGGTCGCCGGGGCAATAGAACGGCCCGACCGCCGAGGAGGCAAAGCCGCAGGCGGAGTTGACCTGGCCGCTGAACAGCACCAGCTTGGGGTCGCGGTACTGTTTGCCGGCCTGGGCGAACAGTGCCTTCCAGGTGTCCTCGGTGTCGCCGAGGATCGAGGCGACGAATTCGGCCTGCTCGTCGTTGGCCGGCGGTGCCTTGCCGTCGACGTTGGCCGGGGCGGTCTGTTGCTGCTCCATCTGCCCGGCCAGCTGGCCGAGGATCTGCAGCGGGTCCTGCCCGGTAAGCCAGCCGATGCCGACGATCAGCAGGATGGCGCCGAGCCCAAGGCCCTTGCCGCCGCCGAAGCGCATGCCGCCGCCACCCCCTTCGCCGCGGGCATCGACCACGTTGTCGCTGCGTCGGCCTTTTCGCCATTCCATGTAGAGCTCTCCGGTTGCTGAAACATGAAGTCCAAGATTAGTTCAGTGCTGACCGAGGTGTATCCCCCGTCGCTGACACATAACCAAATGGTTATGCCTGGGACCGCTGAATTCAATATTCATCCCGTCGCACCTGCCGGAAACTGCAAGTCCGCCTGCCACGCCCAGGCGTTCGATAATTCCAAGAGAGGAAACCGGCATGCCCGCCCAGGACACCAGCCGCTTCGTGATCCGTGATCGCAACTGGCACCCCAAGGCCTTCACCCCCGACTACAAGACCTCGGTGGCGCGCTCCCCGCGCCAGGCGCTGGTCAGCATCCCGCAGTCGATCAGCGAAAGCACCGGCCCGGACTTTTCCCACCTGCGCTTCGGCGAGCACGACCATGACCTGCTGCTCAACTTCAACCAGGGTGGCCTGCCCATCGGCGAGCGCATCATCGTTGCCGGGCGGGTGGTCGACCAGTACGGCAAGCCGGTGCCCAACACCCTGGTGGAAATGTGGCAGGCCAATGCCGGTGGCCGTTACCGGCACAAGAACGACCGCTACCTGGCACCGCTGGACCCGAACTTCGGCGGTGTCGGCCGCTGCCTGACCGACCGCGACGGCTATTACAGTTTCCGCACCATCAAGCCCGGCCCGTACCCCTGGCGCAACGGCCCCAACGACTGGCGCCCGGCGCATATCCATTTCTCCATCAGCGGCCCGTCGATCGCCACCAAGCTGATCACCCAGTTGTACTTCGAGGGCGACCCGCTGATCCCGCTGTGCCCGATCGTCCAGTCGATCGCCAACCCGGACGCCGTCGAACGGCTGATCGCCAGGCTCGACATGAGCCATGCCAACCCTATGGATTGCCTGGCCTACCGCTTTGACATCGTCCTGCGCGGCCAGCGCCAGACCCACTTCGAAAACCGCTGAGGAGGCCCGTCATGCCTATCGAACTGCTGCCGGAAACCCCTTCGCAGACTGCCGGCCCCTATGTGCACATCGGCCTTGCCCTGGAGGCGGCCGGCAACCCGACCCGTGACCAGGAAATCTGGAACTGCCTGGCCCGGCCCGATGCCCCGGGCGAGCATATCCTGCTGATCGGCCAGGTGTACGACGGCAATGGCCACCTGGTGCGCGATTCGTTCCTGGAGGTGTGGCAGGCCGACGCCGAGGGCCGTTATCAGGACGAGTACCACCTCGAGAACGCCTTCAACAGCTTCGGCCGCACCGCCACCACCTTCGATGCCGGCGAGTGGACCCTGCACACGGTCAAGCCGGGGGTGGTGAACAACGCCGCGGGCGTGCCGATGGCCCCGCACATCAACATCAGCCTGTTTGCCCGGGGCATCAACATCCACCTGCATACCCGGCTGTACTTTGATGACGAAGCCGAGGCGAACGCCAGCTGTCCGGTGCTGAACCTGATCGAGCAGCCGCAGCGGCGCGAGACCTTGATCGCCCGGCGCTGTGAAGTGGACGGCAAGACGGCGTATCGCTTCGACATCCGTATCCAGGGCGAGGGGGAGACGGTGTTCTTCGACTTCTGACGCCCCCGGTCGGCAAGCCCGGCAACACTGGCCGGGCTTGCCGCTTGTACTAATGAGTTACGACTAGTCCTTTCGTGTCGTATCGCTGCGCGCGTCGTCAAGCCACTGAAATTCTGGTTGTTTTCCCGCCCTCATTGCCCCTGCCACAGGTACTAACACCAAGTTGTGAGCTACCCGATTCGGCGCCGTGCGCTTTCACTGCTGTTGTGAGCAAAACAATCAGCAGCAGCGGGAGTCCTTCCATGAACACTCAAGCGTGGATCAAGGCGGCAACGGCGCTGACGATGGCCGTGAGTCTGGGCCTTGCCGGTTGCAGCAGCGGCGGCGGCGGGCATCACAGCGAGGTCGATGGTTCGTCGTCCGATGGCGGCGCGGGGGCCGGAGCCGGTGGTGGCGGGGGCGATGGTACGGGCGGCAGTGGTGGCGGCGGTAGCGGTGGCACCACGACCCCGGGTGATGGCAGCGCCGGTACCGGTACCGGTGGCGGCGGTGGCACTGGCGGCGGCAGCACCCCTGGTGGCGGTGATGGTGGCACGGGCGGTGGTACCACACCCACTGCGCTGGTCACCGGCCAGGTGGTCGACCAGTTGGGCAACACCGTGTCCGGGGTCGGTGACGGCGTGAGCAATCTCGGCCAGGTGATTGGTTCGCTGCCCGTTGCCGGCAGTACCTCGCTGACCGGTGGCGTGGGGACGCTGGTGTCTTCCGCCGGCAACGCCGTGAACAGCGTCGGAGGCGGCTTGAGCGAGGGCCTGGGGCAACTGGGTACCGGCAACAATGCCGTGGGCACCACGGTGGGCGTGGTCGGTGCGGCCACCGCCGACCTGGGCGGCGGTGTCTCCGGCCTCGGCCAGGGCGTGGCCGGGCTGGCCAGCAGCGGGCCGGTCGAGCAGGTGCCGGTGGTCAACCAACTGGTTGCCGGGGCCGGCCAAGGCGTCGACCGGGTCGGCCAGGCTGTGACCATGCTCGGTGACACCCTGTCGCCGGTCGGCACCAGCGGCCCGCTCGCCGGGGCGACCCAAGGCGTGAGCGATGCCTTGGTGCCGGTGGTCTCGCTGGTGGAAAACACGGCGGCCAATGCCACGCGGCAGACCGGGCTCGCCGGTCCGCTGAACCAGGCGCTGAACCAGACCGGTGGTGCCCTGAACCAGGCCGGCCAGCAACTGGCGGGTAACGGCAACCCGTTGAGCAGCACGCTCGGGCAGGCGGTGGCCAATACCGGCACCGCGGTCAGCACGGCGAGCGGGCTGGCCCCTGTTACCGGCGGCCCACGCAGCGGCCTGCTGGAAACCGTCGGCGGCGTGGTGGCCGGTGCCGGCAGTGGGCTGACGGCAAGCACCGCCAGCCCGACCGTGAGCGGTATCGGCGGCACTTCGGTGCAGGCGGGCAATACCGTCGCCAGCCTGGGCACGGTGCTCGGTGGCAACGGCGTGGCCAACAGTGCTGCCGGGGCGCCGGTCGCGGCGCTGACCCAACAGGTGGGCAGCGGCCTCAACCCGGTGGTCGCCGGTGTATCCAGCGTGACTCAGCAAGTTGGCGCCAGTACCGGCGTCGGCGCACCCGTGGCGGGGTTGCTGAACCAGGTCGGCGGCGCGGTGGGCTCTGCCGGTACGCAACTGGCCGGTGCCACAGGCAGCCCCGTCGTCAGCCAGGTCGGTGCGACAGTGACCGCAGTCGGGGCCACGCTCGGTCAGGCGGGCACCTTGGTCAATGGCGGCGGCACACCGGTCAGTGGTCTTGGTGGCGCGCTGAGTGGTGTGTCAGGGGCTCTGGCAGGCGGACAGCGCTGACGCCACGGGCTACGCTCAAGGTGAGTGAGACCGACCGGCGCGCCGTTCGCCGGTCGGTCATCCCGCCATCCGTGGATCATGGAGTGTCCGAATGCGCCGATTGCTGCTGACGATGCTGGGGCTGTCCGCAGCCTGTCTGGCCCGGGGCGAACCCCTGCCGAGTTTCCTCAACAGCAACGAGACCGAACGCCGCCTGCCCACGCCCAACCTGCCGGTGGATGCCTACCGTCCCGACCAGCCCGGCTTGCGTGTGCCCAGCGTGGACACTTCGCGGCAACCACCGTTGCTGATGAATACCCGGGTGGCGGTGCGCAAGGTGCGTTTCGAAGGCGGCACCGTTTACCCCCTGAGCGATCTGCGCGAGCATTTCCAGCCGGTGATCGGGCGCGAGGTCACGCTCGCCGAGCTGATCGAGACCACCCGCCGCCTCACCCAACGCTACCAGCAGGACGGCTACCTGCTGTCATACGCCTACCTGCCACCCCAGGACTTCGCCGATGGCCGGGTGCGGGTGGTGCTGGTGGAAGGCTACATCCACGACTATCAGGTTGAGGGCGACATTGGCGCGGCGCGGGCCTACCTGGTGCAACTGCTGGACCGGCTGAAGGCCGAGCGTCCTCTGACCCGCGAAAGCTTCGAGCGCTATACCAGCCTGGCCGGGCGCATCCCCGGGGTGACGTTCCAGGCCCAGGTGCCGCCACCGGCGACCACCGACGGCGCGACCCGCCTGCTCGCGCAGGTGTCGCGCAAGCCGGTCACCACCACCTTGAGCCTAAACGACGGCAGCCGCGACGACCTGCAGGCGCTGCTGGGCGCCAGCAGCAACGCGCAGACCCGCTTCGCCGAACAATTGAGCGCCAGCGTGCTGGTACCGCCCGGCGAGGACAAGGAGCATTACTACCGCCTCGACTACAGCCAGTTCCTCGATGCCGAAGGCTCGAAGCTGCTGTTGTCGGCTTCGCGCTATCGCAGCGACCCCAAGGCGCGCATCCGTCTGGACAACGGCATCGACCTGACCCAGCACCGCGAAAACGAACGCTACTCGGTGGGCATCAGCCAATCGCTGATCGCCTCGCCCAGTGAATGGCTGGAGGTGGTCGGGCGCTTCTACGTGGTCAACGACCGCATCGATTACCAGGTGGTGGGCTTCCCCCTGCGCCTGGACAGCGAGACCGACATCCGCGCGCTGTCTTTCGAAGGCGACTGGCGCAAGGCCGAGGCGCGCCGCCTGCGGATTATCAGTGCCGGTGTCTACCAGGGGTTGGATCGCCTTGGCGCCAACACCAATGCCGACTACGATCTGGACTTCCTGCGCCTGCGGGTCTCGGGCGTGCAGAGCGACAACTTCAGCGACAACTGGCAGGGCGTGGCGTCGGCGGCGGCCTACTGGAGCAACGACAGCCTGCCCGACAGCGAGCGGGCAGTGTTCGGCGGGCAGAACTTCGGGCGCGGCTACCCCAGCGACCAGGGCTCCGGTGACAAGGGCTGGGGGCTGGCCTACGAGCTCAACTACAGTTTCCGGCGCGACACTGGCTGGCTCAAGGTCGTGCAGCCCTACGTGGCGCTCGACACCGCGCGGGCCTGGTTCAACGCGCTGGACGTGCGCGACTCGAAGATGTCGTCGGCGGCGCTGGGGCTGCGCTTTGGCGATATGCGCTACTACAACATCGCGGTGGAGGTGGCCAAGCCGATGTCGGACATGGCGCTGGACAGCTTCAACCGGCGGCCACGGCTGAACCTGAGTTTCAGTTATCAATTGTAAGGGGGAGCTGTGGCCCCCCCATCGCCGGCAAGCCGGCTCCCACACTGACCGCGCACCGTCTCAGGTCGAGCGCTTTCCTTGTGGGAGCCGGCTTGCCGGCGATGCGCCGCGTCCGCGGCGCCTTCTGTAAGGGCGTTGTACGGTGCCAAGTCCGGCGTTATTTCACCGCCTGCATCAACGGCTTGGGAAACAGATTCTCCAGCGTCTCGAGCAGGCGGGCGTGATAGATCGGCTTGCGGAACAGGTCGAGTACCTGCAGCCGCAGCAGGTCGCTGACATCGTCCATGTCGGCATGCCCGGACATGACGATCACCGGCAAATGCTGGCGCGCGGTATGTTCGCGCAGGCGCTGGACCAGGCCCAGGCCACTTTCCTCGGGCATGCGCAGGTCGGTGATCACCAGGGCGACATCGGGGTGGCGGGTCAGCTGTTGCAGGGCGGACCTGACCGAGGTGGCGGTGTGACAACAGAAACCTTCGTTTTCCAGCAGCTCGGCCAGCTCCAGCAAGGCCTCCTCCTCGTCGTCCACCAGCAGGATCTGTTGACGCAAGGAAGAGGTCGGCATGCTTGGCTCCGGGCGGTTGGACTACACGTCTCGCTGGCGCGGTGCGGTCACTGGGTGATCGCGGTCTGGATCTTGGTCATGATCTCCGACACTTCGGTGGAGATGGGGGTGACGAAGCCGGCCAGTACCACGGCGACCATGGCCGCGATCACCGCGTACTCGATACCGGAGGCGCCGTCCTTGCGCAGGAGGAAGGTCTTCACGTGGAGAAGGATCTGTTGCAGCAGCATGGCACGTCTCCTTGCGCTCGATGGGCGCCGGTCGGAGGGGCTTGATAAGTGATACCCCTTTGCCATCAGAGCATCGCCAAGCCGTGGCGGCCTGCAAATGTAAAAAAGCATTAATCCAAAAGTATTGGTTGGAATTGGCGGCGCTAAGTTTTTGTTTTGTCGGTGCGTCAATTTCGTGGCTCGAAAAAACCAGTACAGGTAATGGCGAAAGATTGCGCCTCAGCTACCGTCCAATAGCGAAATAGTTACTTTTTGCCATCATTGGTCCCGGGCGTAAGGGAGAGCGCAGATGAGCAGTCGCCTGACCATGATCCTCGCCGGCCTGTTCCTGCTCGCGGCCTTGCTCGCGGGGTACTGGGGTCTGCGCCTTAGCCGTCCGCCCGAGCCTGCGCCGGCACCTCTCACCCCACCCGGCGAGGCCGCCATCCCGGCCGCTGTCGTACCCGCCGCGCCCCCGGAACCCCCACGCTCGCCCATCGTGGTCCTGCGCAGGGCGGTCGCGGCCAACACCCCCTTGAGCGAGGAGGATGTGCTCCTGGAGCGTCTGCAGGTGGTGCCGGCCGGTGCTTTCCAGCAACTGGACCAGGTGCTCGGGCGCAGCAGTGCCCGCCCCCTTGCGGCGGGCAGTTGGCTGGACGAGTCGAGCTTCCAGGCCGGCGGCCCCCTGGCGCGGATGATTCGCGCCCACGAACGGGCGGTCGCGGTGGCCATCGACGATGTGATAGGTGCCGCCGGGCAACTGCGCCCAGGCGATTATGTCGACGTGCTGCTGTTCCTGCGTGAAGAAAACAACAACCCGCAAGCCTCCGCCCAGGTCGTGGTGCCGGCCTTGCGCGTGCTGAGCGTGGACCAGCAGACGGGCCTGGCCAACGATGGGCGCCCGGCCCAGAGCGCCGAAGAGCAGAAGGCCCGCCGCGACCAGCAGTCCATTGCCAGCAACCCTGTGCGCACCGTGGGCCTGGCCGTGCCCGAGGCCCTGGCCAGCCGGCTGATGCTGGCGGCCCAGGCCGGGACCCTGCGCCTGGCGGTGCGCAGTGCCGACGAGCCGCTGCTGGCCGGGTATTGGTCCGGCCAGGATGCCAGCCCGCAACTGGAAACGGCCAACCGCAACCTCTACCGCTTCAGCCAGCTGTCCCAGGTGCCCCTGGCCAGCCAGGCGGCGGCCGCGGCGGCTGGCGCGCCGACCATGCAGATCATCCGCGGCGCGCAGAACGGCGACAACAACAAGACTCCCTGAACCGGCAAGGATGCGATCCATGCGTAGTTCTTTGCGTGTTACTCCACGAGGCAACTGGCTGGCCCCGGCGCTGCTGGCCCTGGCCTTGCTCGCACCGACGGCGCAGGCGGCCGCGACGGGTTGCGCGGCCTTCGGCCAACTGCCCTCGGTCATCGAGATGGATCAGGGCCTGCAGCAGGAGCTGCGCCTGCCGGTGGCCATCACCCGGGCGGCGGTCGGCGAGCCCAAGGTGGCCGATGTCCAGCCCAGCGGCGAGCGGGCCGTGCTGCTCACGGGAGTGGGGCAGGGCACCACCAGCCTGATGCTGTGGACCGACTGCGCCGCCCAGCCGCATCGGGCCATGCTGTTCGTCAAGGGCCGGGCCAGCGCCGACATGGCAGAGGCCGCGCAACTGCCCACGGCCCAGGAGGATTTGCCCGTGCAGGTGCAGGCCGATATCCGCTTCGTCGAAGTGCGCCGCCTGAAGTACAAGGAGGCCGGCGCTAGGTTGTTCTTCAAGGGCTCGAACAACAGCCTGATCGGCTCGCCCAATACCGTGCCCAACACCGTGGTGCGCCCCGGCTACGTGCCGGGCGTCGCCACCGGCACCAACCCGGTGACCTACGCTGATGTGCGGCCCGGCATCCCGCTCGACAACGACGTCTTCAACATCGTCTGGGGCGGCGGCAGCAGTCGCTTCCTGGCGATGATCAACGCCCTGGAGAACAGCGGCTTCGCCTACACCCTGGCCCGCCCCAGCCTGACCGTGCTCAGCGGCCTGACCGCGAGCTTCCTGGCCGGTGGCGAGATCCCCATCCCGGTGCCCAGCAGCGGCAGCGACAACGTGTCGATCGAGTACAAGGAGTTTGGCGTGCGCCTGGCGCTGACCCCGACCGTGGTCAGCCGCAACCGCATCACCCTCAAGGTGGCGCCCGAGGTCAGCGAGCTCGACTACAACAACGCGGTGGTCATCGCCGGTACCCAGGTGCCGGGCCTGAGCGTGCGTCGCACCGACACCAGCATTTCGCTGGCCGATGGCGAGAGCTTCATCATCAGCGGGCTGATCAGCAGCAACGTACGCTCGGCCGTGGACAAGATGCCGGGCCTGGGCAACCTGCCGATCATCGGCGCGTTCTTCCGCCAGTCGGCGCTCAACCGCGAAGAGACCGAGCTGCTGATGATCGTCACCCCGCACCTGGTCCAGCCGTTGGCCGCCAATGCGCGCCTGCCGGAGCTGCCGGGCGAGGCGCTGCGCACCTACGACCCCAGCTGGGGCCGCCTGTTCTTCATGGAAAACGGCAATTTCGAAGGCCGTGGCGGGTTGTCCCAATGAGCGAAAGCCTGAACCAGACCTACCTGGCCCTGACCCGCAACGACGAAGACCTGCACTGGCTGCAGGGCGCGTTGGCACCGCTGGGGCAGGTGATCGGCGCCAGCAGTCCGAACCTCGACGAGTTGCTGGCGCTGGTCGACATGACCTTCAGCAACCTGGTGTTCATCGGCCTGGACCGCGAACAGCTGATCGGCCAGTGCGCGTTGATCGAAGGCCTGCTGGAAGCCAAGCCGATGCTGGCCATCGTCGCCCTCGGTGACGGCATGGACAACCAGCTGGTGCTGCACGCCATGCGCGCCGGCGCCCGCGACTTCGTCGCCTACGGCTCGCGCGCCAGCGAGGTGGCGGGGCTGGTGCGGCGCCTGGGCAAGCGCTTGCCGACCGCCACCAGCAACCCCAGCCTGGGCGGCCTCACCGTGCTCTACGGTGCCCAGCGTGGCGCCGACGGCGCGCTGCTCACCACCCACCTGGCGCGGGTGGTGCAGGAGAGCGGGCAGCAGACCCTGCTGCTCGACCTCGGCCTGCCCCGTGGCGACAGCCTGGCCTTGCTCGGCCTGGAGGCGTCGTTCCATTTCGGCGATGCCCTGCGCCACCTGCGCCGGCTCGACGCCACCCTGATCGACAGCGCCTTCACCCGCGACAAGGGTGGCCTGCGCATCCTCGCCTATGCCGATAACGACGAGGCCCTGCAACAGTCCAGCGCCGCCGAGCTGCACATGCTCCTCGGCGCCCTGCGCCAGCACTTCCAGCACATCGTCGTGAACCTCACCGGGCAGGCCGACAGCGAGGCGCTGCGGACCCTCGTCAGCCACTGCGACAAGCTGATCGTCTACACCGACCAGAACATCCTCGACTGCCGGCGCAACCTGGATGTGCTCGAGCAGTGGCGCGACCGTGGCATCAAGCTCGAGCACGCCAGCCTGCTGGTGGACCGCTACCTGCGCCAGGTGGCGCCGGATGCCGAGGCCCTGGCCAAGCGCTACGGGCTGCCCTTGCTCAAGGTCATGCCCTACAGCCCGGAAGTGCGCCTGAACGCCAAGAACCAGGGCCTGAGCCTGTTCGAACTGGCCCCGCGTGAAAGCCTTACCCAGGCCCTGCGCGGGCTTGGCGAGCGCCTGGCGCGGCGCTCGGAAAACCTGGCGCCGCCGGGCCAGAGCTGGCTGCGCCGGCTGTGGGGCAACCGATGATCAGCGAAGAACCCTTTGGCGGGCCCCGTCACGCGGCCAGTGACCCGCAGGCGCTCAAGCGCGCCTTGCACCGGCACGTGATCGATGCCATCGAGGACAGCGGCCGCAACCTGCTGGAGGGCGCGCGGCCGGTGCTGGCGCAGTTCGTCCTCGAGCAGGTGGGTGACTATGTGGCGCGTCTGCGCCTGGCCCTGTCGCGCTACGAGATGGAGCGCCTGGCCGAGGAGATCGTCGACGAGCTCACCGGTTATGGTCCGCTGGAGGTGCTGCTGCGCGACCCGAGCGTGACCGAGATCCTGGTCAACGGCCCGTACCGGGTGTTCGTCGAGCGCTCTGGCTTGCTGCAGCAGACCGACCTGCGCTTCATCGACGCGCACCATGTCGAGCGGGTCATGCAGCGCATCCTCGCGCCCCTGGGCCGGCGCCTGGACGAGTCGTCGCCAATGGTCGATGCGCGCATGCCCGACGGCAGCCGGGTCAACGCGATCATCCCGCCGGTGGCCCTGGACGGGCCGTGCCTGTCGATCCGCAAGTTTCGCCAGGACATGCTCAAGAGCGCCGACCTGCTGGCCACCCGGGCCATCGACCAGCCCATCTACGACTTTCTCGAACGCGCCGTGGGCCGGCGTTGCAACATCCTGGTCAGTGGCGGCACCGGCACCGGCAAGACCACCCTGCTCAACATCCTCAGCCAGATGATCGCGCCACAGGAGCGCCTGGTGACCATCGAGGACGTGGCCGAACTGCAGCTGCACCACCCGCATGTGGTACGCCTGGAAACCCGCCCGCCGAATGCCGAGGGCCACGGCGAGATCAAGGCCAGCGAGCTGATCCGCAATGCCCTGCGCATGCGCCCCGACCGCATCATCCTCGGCGAGATCCGCGGCGCCGAGGTGCTTGATGTGATGACCGCGATGAACACCGGCCATGACGGTTCGATGAGCACGGTGCACGCCAACACCGCCCAGGACGCCCTGCTGCGCCTGGAGACCCTGGTCGGCCTGACCGGCCGGCAGATTGCCGAGAAGACTCTGCGGCAGATGATCTGCGCCGCGCTGGACGTGGTGATCCAGCTGACCCGCCTGGCCGATGGCCGGCGCTGCGTCAGCGAGGTGCTCGAAGTGGTCGGGGTGCGTGACGATGTGTATGTCACCAACACCTTGTTCCGCCTGGACCGGCGCAGTGGCGAAGGCTTTCTGCGCGAGGCGCCGAACCCCGCCGGCGGCAAGCTGCGCCACGAAGGGGTGCTGTGATGGGGCCGCTGCTGCTGGCCCTGTCGCCCCTGTGCCTGGGCATGGCCTTGCTGCTGTGGCGCCTGGGCCTGTACAAGCGCGGCGAAGAGCGCATCCTCGACCGCATGGGCCGGGCCTACCGCGCCGTGCGCAGCGGCACGGCCCGGCGTGACTGGCTCGACCCGCTGTTGCAGCGGGCGGGGCTTGTCCATGCCGATTTCTCCCCACGGCCCTGGTTGCTGGGTTGGCTGGCGCTGACCGTACTGGCCGGCGTGCTGGCCGGCTGGGTGGCGGCGCTGATGGTGCTGGCCGGCCTGCCTCTGCTCGGCCACCTGTACCTGAGTTGGCGCTGCCGGCGGCGCCTGCAGCAGATCGTCCAGCAGTTGCCCGGCCTGCTCGACTACAGCGTGCGCAGCCTCAAGGCCGGGCGCACCCTCAACGAGGCGGTGCTCGGCGGCGTCGACAGCACCCGCGAGCCGTTGCGCTCGGCGATGCTGCGGGTGCGGCGCAACGTGCAGCTCGGTGTGCCGCTGGAAGATGCCGTCAGCGAGTTCGCCGAACTCTACGGTCAGGCCGAACTGCGCATGTTCGCCCTGGGGCTGCGCATCAACCAGCGCCACGGCGGCAACGCCAGCGAACTGATGGAGAACCTGATCAAGCTGATCCGCGAACACGAGCAGGGCGACCGGCAACTGCGCGCCATGACCGGCGAGACCCGCATCACCGCGTGGATCCTCGGCGCGCTGCCGCTGGTGATGGTCGGCTACTTCCTGTTCGCCAACCCCACCTACCTGCTGGCCATGTGGCGCGACGCCAGCGGCCAGCTGATGCTGCTATTCGCCTTTGTCATGCAGGCGGTCGGCTGTCTGGTGCTGTGGCGCATGATGAGGAGCCTGTGACCATGGCCTTGATGCTCAGCGCCCTGTGCCTGTTCGCCGCGTTCGCCCTGCTGGCCGCGCAGGCCATCGGCCAGTGGCGCGCTCGCCAGCGCGTGGCGCGGCGCCTGCAGGGGCGGCTGGACCGTGACGAGCGCCTGGGCGACTGGTTGCAGTGGCTGGGCAGCAGCCCCTGGGGGCGGCGCCTGCAACGGCTGGACGGCGAGACCCAGGCGCTGCTTGACCGCCTGGGCTGGCGGCGCAGCCGGCAACGCGCACTGTTCGCCGCCGTGCAGTTGGGCTTGCCGTTGCTGGCGGTGGGCGTGGCGCTGCTGTTGGTCCATGGCCTGCCCGGGGAAAACCGCGGGCACTGGGGCGTGCTGGTGCTCTGTGCGCTGGGCGCGGGCTACCTGTTGCCCAAGCGCCTGCTGGTCGTGGCGGCGGCCCGGCGTCAGCGGCGCATCGCCGAGGAGGTGAGCCTGCTGATTCCGTTGCTGCGCATCCTCTTCGAAACCGGGCTGGCGGTGGAGCAGGCCCTGCGCGTGCTGGCCCAGGAAGGCCGTAGCCTGGTGCCGAACATCAGCGACGAGTTGCGCCTGGTGTTGCAGCGGGTCGATTCCGGCCTGGCCCTGGGCCCGGAGCTGGAAAAGACCGCGCGCCTGCTGGCGGTGGACGAGTTCATCGACACCTGCGTCATCCTCCAGCAACTGCTGGTGCAGGGCAGTGGCTCGATGAAGTCGTTGCTGGCGCTCAAGGAACTGCTTGATGACCGGCGCCTGACCGGCCTGCAGGAGCGGGTGTCGAAGATGTCGGCGAAGATGTCGGCGGTGATGATGCTGTTCCTGTTCCCGGCCCTGCTCATCGTTCTGGCCGGGCCAGGGTTTTCCGCCCTGGCGCGGGCCTTGGGTTCATAAGCATCGAACATTCGGGCATTGATAGGGGAGACGCACAATGAAAGCCATCCTGACGTTCATCAGCCTGCTACTGCTCAGCGGCTGCGCCGGGCAGCCCCCCGAAGGCCTGGCGCGCCTGCTCGGCGGCGGCACCTGTGGCAAGCCCGACGCCGACCAGCAATTGAGCCTGGACATGGCCGACCAGATGATCAGCGAAGGCCGACCGCACGCCGGGCTGGCCCACCTGGAGCAGTTGCCCGACCAGCTCGACCAGGTGCGCCTGCGCAAGGCCAAGGTGCTGCGCCTGCTCGGGCGCGCCGAGGCCGAACCGCTCTACCGCAGCCTGCTCGGCGGTTGCCTGGCCGCCGAAGGCGAGCACGGCCTGGGGCAACTGGCCTCGGCCCGTGGTGACGACGCCCAGGCCCTGCGCAACCTGCAACGGGCGGCGCGGCTGGCGCCCACCGACGAGAAGGTGCGCAACGACCTGGGTGTGGTGCAGATGAACCTGGGCAATCACCAACAGGCGCGTTTCGAATTTCTCACCGCCATCGAGCTCAAGGACGACAACCCGCTGCCGGCCATCAACCTGGTGACCCTGTCGCTGGTGCAGGACAACTGGCGCCAGGCGGAGGACCTGGTCAATCGCCTGCACCTGAAACCCGAGCAGTTCGCCGAGGCCCAGGCCCGGGCGCAGCGCATTCTTGCCAACGGGCGTGGCCCGCTGGCCGCCACCGAATCCCCGGCCGCGGCCATCAACTGAGCGGAGGTGAACATGTTCAAGCCCTGGATCGTCCTCGCCTGCCTGGCCGCGCCACTGTCGGCGCTGGCCGAGGACCCGCCGCGCCAGCCGCGCCCGCAGACCGCCACCGAAGCCCTGTTGCAGGTGCAGGCGAGCAACCGCCAGGCCTCCAGCGTGCGCCAGGTGCAGACCGACAAGGAACGCGACCAGGCCATGCAGCGCTGGCTGGACAGCTACAAGTATCCGATCCCGGATTTCTACCGCTGGACCAAGATCAGTTCGTCGAACAATTGAGCGCCTGATCGCGGCCTGGCCCCGCGATCAGAATCAAGGCATTCAATGGGTGGTAAAGCGCTGATGCACTGGCGAAGAGCGTGGGGTCAGCGCCAGCGCCAGTTGCGTGCGGTTGTGCATGTGGGTCAGGCGCAGCACCTGGGACACGTACAGCTTCACCGTGTTCTCGGTGATGCCCAGTTCGCAGGCGATCTGGTAGTTGGTCTTGCCCTTGCTCACCAGCCGGGCGACTTCCAGTTGCCGCGGCGAAAGTTTCTCGAACGCCGCCGGCAGCTCCGGCTCGCCTTCCTCGGTATCGCTGGCGCGCCGATGGGCGCCCTGGCCCCGGGCTTTTTCCAGGTCCTGGTAAAGGTCGTCGATGGACTCGGCCAGCTCCTGCAAACGCTGGTTGAGGCTGCCCAGTTCGCGGAAGTTGCGGCGCCGCTCCAGCAGCGCGGTCTCCTGGCGCCGCACGCCTTCGAGCAACTCGTCCAGGTCCATGGGTTTCTGGTAGTAGTCGGCGAAGCCCTCGCGCAGGGCGCGGATCACGTCCTGCTTGTCGGCGCGGCCGGTCAACATGATCGCCTCGAACATGCGCTGCGGCCCGGCGATCTGCTTCAACGTGCGCACCAGTTCGATGCCATCGCGTTCGGGCATGTGCAGGTCACACAGGATCAGGCCGATGGTCTCGTCCGCCTTGAAGCAGTCGATGCCCTGGCCGGTGGAGTGGGCGGGGACACAACGGTAGCCCTCGCTTTCGAGGAATTCGCACAACTCTTCGACGATCACTGGCTGGTCGTCGACCACCAGCACTTTCACCTCACTGACGGGTTTGTTCACGATCAACTCCCTGTTGTATCGGCCCTGCTCCCGGGCCAGACGCTCTGGCAGTTAGAAAAGTAGTCGCACTTTGCCGTTATGTACATCGGTCCTACTCCATAATCCGACCCTTCGGTCGCTTATTGGATCCATACCGCTGTCAGAAGGAAGCCAGCGAGCACGTAGGGGGCAAAGGGCTGCTTGTCGCCGACCTGTTCGGCCAGCGCCTGCAGGCGCTTCTTCACCTTGGGGTTGAGCAGGGTCCACAGGCGCCGGCGGCCGAACATCCAGGCCAGGACGGTGACCCCGGCGCCGATGAAGGTGCCGAGCACGTACTGCGGGCTGGTGGCCAGGGCCAGGGCGCCCATCAGTTTCACGTCGCCGGCGCCGAAGCGGCCGAGCATGTAGCCGGGCAGGGTGAGCAGCATGACGATGGCCAAGCCCCAGCCGGCCTCGCTGGCGTCGGCACCGATCCAGCTGCGTCCGGTGGCGAACAGCCAGGCCAGGGCGCACGCCGCGACGCCCAGGGTCAGGGCGTTGGATATTTGTCGTTCACGGACATCTTGTTCGGTGCACAAGGCAAGCCACAGCAGGAGAACAATGCTTTGCATTGGCAAAATGCCATCCCTATTCGTTGAACGGTTCTATGCTTTCAGACAGGTCTCACAGTCAGGGTAGACGCGAACATGAAAGCAGGCCCGGCGGGACAACAAAAAGGCGCGGCTGCCATCGAGTTTGTCGCGGTATTCATGGTGTTTTTCGCGGTGTTCTACGGCCTGGTCAGCTACGCCTTGCCGATGCTCATGCTGCAGTCGTTCAACCAGGCCAGCAGCGAAGCGGTGCGCCGTTGCGTGGCCGTGGACCCGAGCAGCCAGACCTACGAGCTGGACGTGCAGGGGCTGGCTCGCCAGGTGATCGGCCAGCAACTGGCGTGGATGCCCAATGCGCTGGGCTTCAATGTGAATACCGATACCCGGGTTACCGTGGGCACGGACAAGGTGCTGACGGTGGTGATCGACTATCCCCGCGAACGCCTCAATCGCGTCTTGCCGACGTTGTTGCTGCCCGTGATCGGTGACGTGCCCAAGCTGCCCGCGCGGTTGCAGGCCCAGGCGAGCCTGCAACTGTGAGTGGTGGCTTGTTCGACCGCTGGTTCGCCGCGCCGACCCCCGCCCAGGTGCCCGAGGCGACACCCGCCGTGGGCCTGCAACTGTGGCTCGACGACCAGGCGCGGGTGCTGCGCCTGGCCGGCCCGCTGCGCAGCCTGCTGGCATTGCCCGGCCAGGCTGGCGCGCGGGTGCACGACTACCTTGAGCGACACAGCTGGCTGGTGCTCGAAGGCCACCCCGCCGACTGGCAGGGGCAGCCACTTGACCTGGATTTCCATACGGTCATGGGCCACGCCCTGCATACCCGTGGCTGGCTGCAACGCCACGAGCAGGGCTGGATGCTGCAACTGTTCGATATCGGCGACCTGCTCCGCGAACAGCGCTGGGATCGCCAGCGGCCGCTGCTCGGGGAGATCGGCCATGCCCTGCGCGAATGCGGTGCCGAGCGCCTGGCGCAGACGGTGCGCGAGCAGTTGCGCAGCCTCGCCGAGCACTGGCAGGCGGCCGCGCTGCGCCTGGTGCTGCGCGAACCGGGCGGCTGGCGCCACTTCGCCAGTAGCGACGATGCCTGGCCCTGGCCCGATGACCGTCGGTTGCGGGACAGACTGGACCAGTGGCCGGCCCAGACCCTGATCGAGGTGCGCGACGACCCTGAACTGCTCGCCCTGTGCGGAGGTGCCTCGCTGTTCCTGGTGCCCTATCGGCAAGGGCTGGAGGCCGAGGCCTGGATGTTGTGCGCCGGGGCGCACCAGGTGCCTGCGGTCGACATGGCCATGGCCCTGGTGCGCAGCTTGACCGAGCCGCTGCTGGTACGGCATCGCCGCCAGCAACTGCAGCACCAGGCCCATCACCTTGACGACTTGCAGCAGCAGTTGGGCGCGGGGTGGTGGGAGTGGCCGGCGCATGGCGACCTGCAACTGGACCCGGCCCTGGCCACGACCTTCGATCTCGACGGCCGGGTCGGGCTGGACCAGTGGCTTGCCCGCCTGCACCCGGCCGACCGCGAGCCGGCGCAGCTGGCCCTGGACCAGGCCCGTGCCGGGCAGGCGTTGAGCCTGGGCGTGCGTCTGCTGGACCGTGACCCGCTCGCGGCGCCGCGCTGGTTCCATTGGGCCGGTCAAGGCCGGGGCGGCCAACTGCGCGGTTTCCTGCTCGATATCAGCGCCCTCAAGGCCCAGGAGCAGCAGGCCGGCGCGGCCCGGGCGCGGCTGGAGAACCTGATTGCCCGCTCACCCGCGGTGATCTACGTGCAACGCTATGCCGAGGGCGCGCTGCACGGCGATTTCTACAGTGCCAGCCTGGCGCCGTTGCTGGGCTGGGAGGCCGACGGCGAACTCGCCCGCCAGCCGGGCCTGGCGGTGCACCCCGATGACCGGTCGCTGTGGCTGGAGCGCACCCGCAGCCTGCTGCGCGATGGCCTGGTGCGTTGCCGCTATCGCCTGCGTGACCACCTCGGTGGTTACCACTGGATGCTCGATGAGGCCCGACTGCTGCGTGACGACCTCGGCCAGCCGCTGGAAGTGGTCGGCCTGTGGCTGGACATCAGCGAAGCCACCGAGGCCGCCGAGCGCATGCGCCAGAGCGAGGAACGCTATCGGGTGCTGGTGGAGGACTCGCCGGCGATGATCTGCCGCTATCGCCCGGACCTCACCGTGCTGTTCGGCAACCGGCCGTTGGCCGATTACTTGGGTTGCACGCCCGAGCAGTTGCAGGGTGCCGACCTGGGCCAATGGTTGTCCGCCGACCAGCGTGATGCATTTCTCCAGCGCCTGCGGGCACTGACGCCCGAGCAACCGGTGAGCAGCGCGGAGATCTGCCTGCAGTTGCCTGGCCGTGAGCATGCCTGGTGGGTCTGGGCCGACCGCGGCCTGTTCGACGGCGAAGGCCGCCTGCTCGAGGTGCAGGCCGTGGGCCGCGACAACACCGAGGTGCGGCGCAGCCAGCAGCAGCTGTTGCAGGGTGCCAAGATGGCCACCCTCGGCGAGTTGGCCACCGGCCTGTTGCACGAGATCAATCAACCGCTCAACGTGATGCGCATGGCGGTGGTCAATGCGCTCAAGCGCTTGGAGAACGGCGCCGCCGATCCGGCCTACCTGGAGGACAAGTTGCGCCGTATCGAGGCGCAGGTAGCGCGCGCTGCCCGGCTGGTCGAGCACATGCGCGTGTATGGCCGGCGTTCGACGGTCGAGTGCGAGCGCTTCGCCGCATGGGGCGCGGTGCAGGGTGCCCGGGGGTTGCTCGAGGAGGGCTTGCGCGGCAAGGGCGTGGCGCTGCACCTCGAATCGCCCGAGGTGATGCCACAGGTGCTCGGGCATCAGGACCAGCTGGAGCAGGTGCTGATCAACCTGATGGTCAACGCCCGCGATGCCTTGCTGGAGCAGCAGGTGGCGCAGCCCTGGATCCGCGTGCGCCAGGCGCTGCATGGCGAGCGCCTGTGGCTGCTGGTGGAGGACAATGCCGGCGGCATCGATGCGCGGCTGCACGAGCGGATCTTCGAACCCTTCTTCACCACCAAGCCGGCCGGTGTTGGCACCGGCCTGGGGCTATCGGTCAGCCACGGCATCGTCAGCCAGATGGGCGGCGAGCTGACAGTGAGCAACTCGCCCGAGGGCGCGTGCTTCTGCATCGACCTGCCGGTTCACTGCACCAGCTGAGCGTGGCCGCTGGAGCAACTGAGGTTGGCGCCGACCTCGGCGCTGGCCAGGTCGATGCCCAGGACCTTGAGCAAGCCGTTCACCAGTGGATCGAGCAGGGGGCTGAGCAGGTTCCTGATGATCGGCTCGAGGATGTTCTTCACCCCGTCCAGCAGGCCGGCGGTGAGCACCAGCACCTGGCCGAGGCCGCTGTTGGCAGTGGGCCTGTAGGCTTCCAGATGTACACCGGCAAGTGTGCCGGACAGGCTGCCCACCACCTGGGCCTGGTCGCTATCCATGGGCTGGAACATCGGATCCTGGCCGATATTTCGCGGGGCATGATCGTCGGCGAAGACCAGTGGTTTTTCCGTCGGGCCGCTGCCGAGCAGCTTGGTGTCCACCCGCAGGCCGATGCCGCCGCCGGCATAGGGCACGCGTGTGCCGCAGGACGGCGGCAGGATTAGCAGGCGGCTGCAGACATTGGTGCCGATATCAATGACCGGCAAGGCCTGCACTTTCACCAGGTCAGGCCCCTTGCTGAGGAAGTCGGCCGGTGAGTCGAACTTGCCGATCGCGATCCTCGCCGCCGAGCGCTGGGTGAGGGTGGTCAGGCTCTTGGGCGCGCAGCTGTAGTTGTCGGGTGGCGCCGGGCGCAGGCGGCTGGTGCCTTCGGCCACTTCGATGCCGATATCGATATGCACCTGGCTGTCCAGTAGCTTGATGTCGCTGACCTTGCACGGGATGCCCAGGGCGCAGGTCAGCGACTGCACGGTGCCCAGCAGGTTCAGGCTGAGCAGGTTGTTGAGCACGTTGGTCAAGGGCGCCGCCAGGTCCAGCACGGCATTGAGCAACCCGGCGATGCCGGTCAGCAGGGGCAGGTCCAGTGATACCAGCGCGCGGATCTGTGCGGTATGGACGCGCAACTCATCGCTGCGCGGGTCGCCCACGGCGGAGTTCTGCGGGGGCTGGATCACCTTCAGGTACACGCGGCCATTGATCAAACCCAGTGCGGTGATAGGGATCTCGGCATTCACGGCTTGTCGATTCGCCGCCAGCTGAATCATCGCCTGGACCAGCTGCAGCACTTGCACGTTCGCGTCCAGGCCAGCCTGGACGGTGCCGGTCTGCAGGTTGAGCAACTGCCCCAGGGTGATCGGCCCTTGCAGGTCCGCGGCGAGTTTGAGCAGATCGCCGGTCACCTCCACGGCGGCGCCGCTTTGCTGCAGAACCTTGACGGCGACTTTCAGCAGATTTTCGGCAGTGGTCTGGAAATCGAGTAGTTGCTGGTAGTCCCCCAGGTTCAGCTCCAGTTCGGTAGACAGTGCGTCGAGGTAATCGAGCAGGTTGAGCTGGGTATCGGCGATGCCTTGCCAGCCCAGCACGGTGAGTTGCGTGCTGGCACCGATGGCCTTCAACAGCGCGTTGAGAATGGCCGACTGCATCGAACTGACCTGCAGCAGTGTGCTGCGAATGCTCAGCATTGCCTGGGGCGGCCCAGGGTTGGCGGCCACCGCGCTGGCGCGCAGGGTAGTGGTGCGGGCGATGGCACCGCCCTGCACCAGCGCGTAGATGCCACCGGCGAAGCTGGTGACCACCACATTGCTGACCTCGACCTTGATCGCCTCGTTGCGCTGGTTGTCGGCAGTGAAGGTGCGCAGGTTGTCATTGCCGGTGCGCAGGTAGCCACAGCTGGCGATCAACGGGTTGAGCGGCGAATGGCCGTTGCGGGTGGCGGCGGTGCGGGCCAGGGTGGATGCCTGCGGGCCGCTGCCGGTGCAGGCGCCGTCATGCTCGGCGGCTTCCAGCGCGGCCATGTCGGCGATGCGTTGCAGCTTGCGTTGTTCGAGGTAGAGGCGGCCGCTGTCGACGGTCAGGAGCATGAACACCAGGGCCAGGCCCATGGTCAGCGCGGCCATCAGGCCGATCGCGCCGCGTTGGCGCACAACGGAACGGGGAACCACGGGCACTCCTTTGCCGGCCTGGGGCCCGGCAGCGCGGCGGCGGTGCAAGGAGTGTAGTCAAGGTGATGGCAAGTTGCCTTGATCGAAGTGCCCCGCCCCAGCGGCGCATCGCGGGGGCGGGGCAGCGGGTTTGCCCCGCGATCTGGGGCTCAATGTGGCGGGTAGTTGCTCAGTACCTGGGTCACGGTCTTCTGGATCGCCGCGTTGCGCTCCTGCGGGCTGGGCGGGTAGTTGTTCATGATCTGTTCGGCGCTGCCACGCCATACCAGCTTGCCGTCACGGCCATCGAACAGGTCGACCTGGATGGTCGCCACCTTGTAGTCGACGCTGCGGGTCTCGTTGTACATCGGCCCGCCCCAGTAGCCTCCCCAGTAACCCCCCCAGGCGCCGCCGTAGTTGGTGGTGATCTGCTGTTGGCGATCTTCGACGATCAGGTAGGCGCGCACCTTCACATCGGCCCGGGCACTGCCCTGGACCGGGCGCAGGCCACGCTGGTCGAGCTGCCCGGCGACCGCCTGGCGGATGCGCTGCTCGGTCAGGTCGCTCTTGATCCGTGGATCGTCCGGACGGTATTGCAGGGCCGGCTCCTGCCAGGCCCAACTGCGGTAGGCGGCGAAGTCGCGGCTGGCATCGAAGTCCTGCTGCACGTTGTTACTCGAACAGGCCGCCAGCAGCAGGGCGAAGGACAGAAGTACGAGACGGCGCAACATGATGGTTCTCCGTAAAGGGTCAGCTGGGAGGATAGCCGCTCATCGCCTTGCTCACCGACTCGCGCAGGGCGCTTTCGCGTTCACGCGGCGAGCCTTTGTCGCTGCCGCTTTCGGCGCTGGCGCTCCACACCGGCTGGCCGTTGCGGGCATCGAACAGGTCGATGCGCACAACCATCACCTCGACCTGGTAGGTGCGCACGATCGGCACGCTGCCATAGGCGCCATAACCATTGCGGTAGCCGCCGTAGCCGACGCTGCCATAGGGGTAGGGGCCGTAATAGGGATCGTAGTCGTAGTCGCGCACCTGGCGCAGGCGCCGCTCCAGGCGCACGTCGGCGCTGACCAGCAGGTCGGCAGGGGCATTGTGGGCCGGGCGCAGGCCGTGCTGGTCGAGGGCGCTGCTCACCGCGTCGGCCAGTTGGCCCGGTGTAGCGTTCGCCAGGCCGCCGGGGGGCTGGCTGTTGCGCCAGCTCCAGCTGCGGTAACGGCCATAGTCGCGCGGTGGCGTGGGGTAGGCGCTGGCATCGAAAGTGCCGGCGGCCTGGGGCGGTGCCGGTGGCAGCGGCTTGCCGCTGGCGACATAGGGGTTGCTGCCCTGGCAGGCGGCCAGGGCAAGGGGGAGCAGGGCCAGGCAGAACAGACGGTACGGCATGTATCCTCCTGGCGGGCGGGTCAGTGGGGTCGGCAGATCCAGTGCAGGTAACGACCCAAGCCGGCGAAGCTGGGGTGGCGCCGGTGCGCCAGCTCCATCTCCAGCAGGTCGAGTAGCTCGGCCTTGGCCTGGAACTCCTTGGGCATGTAGTCGTGGAACACCCGCACGCCGCTTTCGCTTTCGACCTGCCACATGGGATCAAGTTGCGCCTTGAGCTCGCGTGGATCAAGTGGTTTCTGTGGCGTCAGGCTCTGCTTCTCGCCGGCCAGGCGGTTGTGCCGCAGCTTGCGGAAATGCCCCTTGAGCAGGTTGCGGTAGACCAGCGCGTCGCGGTTGTAGAAGGCCAGCGACAGCCAGCCGCCCGGCGCGGTCAGCTGGTGCAGCACCGGCAGGATGCTTTCGGGTTCGGCCAGCCATTCGAGCACCGCGTGGCACAGCACCAGGTCGTAGGGCTCGGTGAGCTGGCCAAGCAGGTCTTGCCAGGGCGCCTGGATGAACGTGGCCTGCTGGCCGGCCTCGGCGAAGCGCGCACGGGCGCCGTCGAGCATCGGCGCGGCGGGCTCGGCGAGAGTCAGTTGGTGGCCACGCTGGGCCAGCCACAGGGCCATGTGGCCCAGGCCGGCGCCGATGTCGAGCACCCGCAACGGGCGCTCGGGCAACGTTTCGGCCAGGTCGGCCTGGAGCACCGCCAGGCGGATCGCCCCCTTGGCGCCGCCATAGATCTTCTCGGCGAAGCGGCTGGCCAGTTCATCGAAATGACGGTCGTTCATTTGGCGAAGCGCCTTTCGCTGTCGGCGAGTTTGGCCCGCACCACCTCGTTCATGTCCAGGCCAAGCTCGCTGCACAGCAGCAGCAGGTAGAGGACGATATCGCCCACTTCCTGGCCGGCGTGGGCAAGCTGGTCGGCAGGCAGCTGGCGGGACTGGTCTTCGCTCAGCCACTGGAAGATCTCCACCAGCTCGGCCATTTCGACGCTGGCGGCCATGGCCAGGTTCTTCGGGCTGTGGAAAACCCGCCAGTCGTTGGTGTCGCGTATGCGGTGCAGGCGTTCGGTCAGTTCTTGCAGGTTCATCGGGGTCTCCTCGTGGCGCATAGCTTCCGGCGAGGTTCCTTGCAAAGCAAGCCCGATCAGCGTGCGCGCCAGCTGCCAACCATGTGCACCAGCCCGCCGTGGCCATCCAGGCGCAGCTCGCCGGCCGTTCCTGCCTCGCTGGCGCTCAGCACTACCTCCGACGGCAGGCGCACCGGCTTGTGGAAGTCCACCGCGAATTCATATCCGGCTTTAGGCAGGTGTCCCTGCAGCGCCGCCAGCGCCATGGCCTTGCTCCACATGCCATGGGCGATGGCCTTGGGGAAACCGAACAGACGTGCGCTGAGGCTGCTCAGGTGGATCGGGTTGTAGTCGCCGCAGACCCTGGCATAGCGCCGGCCGATGTCGCTGTCGGCGTACCAGCGGGTGGCCTCGGGCAGTGCGGCGGGTGCCTGCGCGGTGGCGCTGGCGGCCTGTTGCTCGAGCTTGAGGCCGCGCACCAGCATGCGGCTGGTCTCGCGCCAGAGCAGCCCGAGCCCGTCCTCGGCCTCGGTCACCAGGTCGAAGGTGCCGCCCTTTTCGTGGGGCTGCAGGTTGTCGGCGTACACCGCGAAGCGCAACCCATCGATGCCGCCCAGTGGGCGCAGCACCTGCAGGCTGTTGTGCAGGTGCACCAGCCCGAGCAGGGGGAAGGGGAAGTCGTCCCCGGTAAGCAACTGCAATTGCAGGCTGAAGGCCATGACGTGCGGGTAGGTGCCCGGCAGGCGGCCGTCATCGGCGAAGTGGCAGAGCCGGCGATAGGCCGCCAGGTTGGCGCCATCGACCCGCAGGTAGCAGCGCAGGCCTGTCTCCGGTAGCTGGCTGCCACGGATCTTGCGTTTGCCCAGGGCGCGCAGGTAGAGGTTCAGGCGTGAGTCGGGGTTGTGCAGGTCGTGCCAAGGTCGGGTCATGGTCAGGCTCCCATCAAGGCCTGGCCGCAGACCCGCAGGGCCTGGCCGTTGACCGCGCCGGAACCTGGCTGGCTGAGCCAGGCGATGGCCTCGGCGACATCCTGCGGCAAGCCGCCCTGGCCGAGTGAACTCAGGCGCCGGCCGGCCTCGCGCAGGCCCATGGGCATGGCCGCGGTCATGTGCGTCTCGATAAAGCCCGGCGCCACCGCGTTGATGCTGGCACCTTGTTCGGCCAGGCGCGGTGCCCAGGCCTGGGCGAAACCGATCAGCCCGGCCTTGCTGGCCGCGTAGTTGGACTGGCCGCGGTTGCCGGCGATGCCGCTGACCGAGGCGAGCAGGGTGATACGGGCGTCGCGCTGCAGCTTGCCTCCCTCGAACAGCGCCTGGGTCAGCACCTGCGGGGCCTTGAGGTTGACGGCCAGCACCGCGTCCCAGTATTCCGGGGTCATGTTGGCAAGGGTCTTGTCGCGGGTGATGCCGGCGTTGTGTACCACGATGTCCAGGCCTTGCGGCAAGGCTTCGAGCAACTGCGCGGCGGCATCGGCGGCGCAGATGTCCAGGGCCAGGGCACGGCCGCCCAGGCGCGCGGCGAGGGCGTCGAGGTCGCGCTGCGCCTGGGGCACGTCGAGCAAGGTCACTTCGGCGCCATCGCGGGCCAGGGTTTCGGCGATGGCAGCGCCGATACCGCGCGCGGCACCGGTGACCAGGGCGTGACGGCCGGCCAGCGGGCGGGTCCAGTCTTCGACCTGGGTGGCGCACGCCGACAGGCGCAGGACCTGCCCGGAAACGAACGCACTCTTGGGCGAGAGGAAGAAGCGCAGCGCGCCTTCGAGCTGGTCTTCGGCGCCGTCACCGACATACAAGAGGTTTGCCGTGGCGCCATTGCGCAACTCCTTGGCCAGCGAACGGCTGAAACCCTCCAGGGCGCGTTGGGCGACACTGGCTTGCGCATCGTCCAGGCTTTCCGGGGCGCGCCCCAGGATCATCACATGGGCACTGGGGGCCAGGCTGCGCAGCAAGGGCTGGAAGAATTCGCGCAACTGCTTGAGCGCATCGCTGTCGGACAAGTGACTGGCATCGAACACCACGGCCTTGATTTTCGGCCCCAGGCCCGCGACCCAGGCGGGGGCGTCGAGCGCTTCGGCGTCGAAGCCGTAGCAATCGGCGGTCAGGCGTGGGGCGATTGCCGCGACCTGGCTGGCCAGCGGGCCGCCACCGAGCACCAGCGCGCCCTCGATGGGGCGCAGGCGCCCGGCCTGCCAGCGCTCCAGCGGCACCGGGCGCGGCAGGCCGAGGGCATCGACGAGTTTGCGGCCAAGGGTGGAGTTGGCAAAGCCCAGATAGCGGTCGCTCATGTACGGTTCTCCCTGAAGGCAAGCATGCAAGTGTGGACCAACTTTGTGGCAGGGTCGTTCGAATAGCCGAAAAGAACCTAGTCTTAAGGCTCAAATTGTTTCAGGAGGAACAGGCATGCAGTCAATTCGCCGGGTCGCGATCCTGGGGGGCAACCGGATTCCCTTCGCCCGCTCCAATGGCGCCTACGCCAAGGCCAGCAACCAGGCGATGCTCACCGCCGCCCTCGAAGGCCTGGTGGAGCGTTACCGCCTGCATGGGCTGCGCCTGGGCGAGGTCGCGGCGGGGGCAGTGCTCAAGCACTCGCGTGACATGAACCTGACCCGCGAGTGCGTGCTCGGCTCGCGCTTGTCGCCGCAGACGCCGGCCTACGATATCCAGCAGGCCTGCGGCACCGGGCTGGAGGCGGCGTTGCTGGTGGCCAACAAGATCGCCCTGGGGCAGATCGACAGTGGCATCGCCGGCGGCGTCGACACTACCTCGGACGCCCCCATCGCGGTGAGCGAAGGGCTGCGCCAGATCCTGCTGCAGGCCAACCGTGGCAAGAGCCTTGGCGAGCGTCTCAAGCCTTTCCTCAAGTTGCGTCCGGGCCTGCTCAAACCCGAGCTGCCGCGCAACGGCGAGCCGCGCACGGGGCTGTCGATGGGCGAGCATTGCGAGCGCATGGCGCAGACCTGGCAGATCGAGCGTGGTGACCAGGATGCGCTGGCGCTGCTCAGCCATCAGCACCTGGCGGCGTCCTATCGCGAGGGATGGCACGATGACCTGCTCACGCCTTACCTGGGCCTGACCCGCGACAACAACCTGCGCGCCGACCTCACCCTGGAACAGCTGGCCAAGCTCAAGCCGGTGTTCGAGCGCAGCGGCCTCGGCACGCTCACCCCGGGCAACTCCACGCCGCTGACCGATGGTGCTTCGCTGGTGCTGCTCGGCAGCGAGGCCTGGGCTGAGGAACATGGCCTCAAGGTGCAGGCCTACTTGGTTGACGGCGAGGCGGCGGCGGTGGATTTCGTCCATGGCCAGGAGGGCCTGCTGATGGCGCCGGTGTACGCGGTGCCACGGCTGCTGGCACGCAACGGCCTGACCTTGCAGGACTTCGATTTCTACGAAATCCACGAAGCCTTTGCCGCCCAGGTGCTGTGCACTCTCAAGGCCTGGGAAGATGCCGACTACTGCCGTACACGGCTGGGGCTCGATGCGCCGCTCGGTGCGATTGACCGTACCAGGTTGAACGTGAAGGGCAGTTCGCTGGCTGCAGGGCACCCGTTCGCCGCGACGGGCGGGCGGATTCTGGCGAACATGGCCAAGCTGCTCAGCGAGCGGGGCAAGGGGCGCGGCCTGATCTCCATCTGCGCGGCGGGCGGACAGGGGGTGACGGCGATCGTCGAGCGATAGGTTCGGCGTTGACTGCGATGGCTGATACCCTTGTCCGTCCCGAGACACCAGGCCCCATCATGTCGACTATCGGCCCACGCCCCATCCCCACGCTGGACCACTTGCCCAGGCCGCTCTATGCCCGTGCCGAGAGCCTCGGCGCTGGCTCCTGGACCACCCGCCACCGCCATGACTGGGTGCAGTTCTCCTACGCCATCAGCGGGGTGCTTGGCGTGTACACCAGCGACGGCAGCTACTTCGCCCCGCCGCAATGGGGCGTGTGGATCCCGGCCGGCACCGAGCACGAGGTGGTGACCTCGATGCAGGCCGAGATGCGCAGCCTGTATGTGCGCAGCGATGCCTGCCCATGGTCGCCCAGCGAATGCCGGGTGCTGGAGGTCACGCCGCTGGCGCGCGAGCTGATCAAGCAGTTCTGCACCTTCGCGGTGGCCTATCCGCAAGGCGACAGTGCCGAGGCACGGCTGGTGGCGGTGTTGCTGGACCAACTGCGCACTCTGCCGCAGGTGGGCTTCTCGCTGCCGTTGCCGCGCCATCCGGGTTTGCTGGCGTTGTGCAACAGGCTGATCGCCGCGCCCGACCAGGTGCAGACCTTGCAGCAGTGGGCCGTGCAACTGGGGGTGTCGGAAAAGACCCTGATGCGCCTGTTCCAGCGCGAGACGGGGCTGAGCTTTCGCAACTGGCGCCAGCGCATGCGCCTGCTGACGTCGCTGGCGCTGCTGGAAGCGGGGGAGAGCGTCACCCAGGCGGCGCTGGGTTGCGGTTATGACTCGACCTCGGCCTACATTGCCGCGTTCAAGCAATTGTTCGGGGCAACGCCGGGGGAGCTTCGCTTGTAGACGGTGCAAGGCCTGTCGGTGGGCAACCGCGCATCTACAAGCGCGCGCGTGCCCACCGACGGCGACTCAGGTCCTGAACCTGCGCACCAGCGCATCCAGCTCGTTGGACAGCCCGGCCAGGCTCTCGGAGTCCTGGCGCGCCGCCTGGGCCAGTTCCGCCACCAGTTGGGCATCGCCATGGATCTGGCTGATGTGGCGGTTGATGTCCTCGGCCACCTGGTGCTGCTCCTCGGCGGCGGTGGCGATCTGGGTGTTCATGTCGCGGATGACATCCACCGATTCGCGGATCTGGCCGAAGCTGTCGCGGGCCAGGCCGATACGGCTGACCGACTGCTGAGACACCTCGATGCTGGCGTGCATTTGTTCGGCCACCTGGGCCGTGCGGCTGGCTAGGTTGCCCAGCAGGCCGTCGATCTCGGCGGTGGAGTCGGCGGTGCGCTTGGCCAGGGCGCGGACTTCGTCGGCGACCACGGCAAAGCCGCGGCCCTGCTCGCCAGCGCGGGCGGCCTCGATGGCGGCGTTGAGCGCCAGCAGGTTGGTCTGCTCGGCAATCGAGCGGATGGTGCCGAGGATCGACTGGATGGCATTGCTGTCGCGTTCCAGTTGCTGGATCGACTGCGCCGACTGCTCGATTTCCTGGCTCAGGCGATCGACGCTCTGTACCGCCGCGTCGATCTGCTGCTGCCCTTCGCGGGCCTGCTGCTGGCCACTGTCGGCCGATTGCGCGGCCTGGCTGCAGGAACGGGCCACTTCGTTGGCGGTGGCGACCATCTCATGGAAGGCGGTGGAAACCATGTCCACCGCCTCGCGCTGGCGCCCGGCGGCTTCGGCCATGTCGCCGGAGACGCGGGTCGAGCTGTTGGAGGTGCTGAGGATCTTGCTTGCCGCACCACCGATGTGCTGGATCAGGCTGCGGATGGCGCCGAGGAACTGGTTGAACCAGCTGGCCAGCTGGGCGGTTTCGTCGCGGCCGCGGATCTCCAGGTTGCGGGTCAGGTCGCCTTCGCCCTGGGCGATGTCCTCCAGGCCGCTGGTGACACTGTTGATCGGGCGCACGATGAGCTTGGCGAACGCCGCGCCCACCACGGCGAACACGGCGGCCAGGATCAACGCGACGACGCCGATCAGCCAGGTAAGGCGGGTGGTGGTCTGCATCACTTCGTCTTGCTGGATCAGGCCGATGAAGGTCCAGCCGAGTTTCTCGTCGGGGTAGACGTTGGCCATGTAGCGCTCGCCGTTCAACTGTACTTCGGCCAGGCCCTTGCCGGCCTTGGCCAGCTCGGCGTAGCCGTCGCCCAGGCTGGCGAGCTGCTTGAAGTTGTGGCTGGCGTCGCGCGGGTCGACCATCACGTTGCCGTTGTTTTCCATGAGGATCAGGTAGCCGCTCTCGCCCAGTTTGATCTGCTTGACGATCTCGGTCAGGCCCTTGAGCGACACATCGATATTGACCACGCCGCCCGGGTTGCCCAGCGTGTTGGCCACGGCGCGCACGGTGCTGACCAGTACGGCGTCGTCGCCGGCCCAGTAGTAGGGTGCGGTACGCAGGGTCTTGCCGGGGTTGGCCATGGCCGCCTGGTACCAGGGGCGGGTACGCGGGTCGTAGTTGGCCATTTTCGGATCGCCCGGCCAGAACGCGTAGCCGCCGTCCTTCAGGCCGTAGGACACATAGGCGTAGTCCGGGTGGCTCTGGGCCAGGCGGCTGAACAGGTCGAACAGCGCCTTGTCCTGCTCGCCGGGGGCGATGTTGGCGGCATCGGCACTGATGTGCTTCTTGACGTTGTCAGCGCTGGCCGCCACCAAGGGTTGCGCGGCGAGGTAGTCGACGTTCTGGGTGATGCCCTGGAAGAAGATGTCCATGGCGTTGCCGACCTGGCGAATCTCCCGGCTGCTGTTGTCGAGGAAATCGTCGCGGGCTTCGCCGCGCAGGTTGAGCACCACCAGGGTGGCGACCAGGACGATGGGCAGGCCGGCGATGATGGCGAAGGCCCAGGTGAGTTTCTGCTTGATGTTCATCCACGCTCCCAGAGTTGTTCTTGTCGTTGCATGAGGCTGTAACAGTGCATCGGCAAAGCCTGGGCTTTATGTAGTCGAACTCCCGTATTTATTGGGTGAAAAGGCTATTCGAGGGGATATCGGTCGAGACTGGCTAATATGGCATACCAAAGGGTGTCCGCAGGAACGGCATACTGCCGCTCCCGCAGACGATGCCCTCAGTGACAGCAGCCGCTGCCATTGGCCAGATCCTTGAGGATCGGGCAGTCCGGGCGGTCATCGCCCTGGCAGTGTGCCACCAGCTCACCGAGGGTGTCGCGCAGGCTCACCAGCTCTTCGATGCGCTGGTTCAGCGCGTCGATATGTTGCATGGCCAGGGCCTTCACGTCGGCGCTGGCGCGCTGGCGGTCCTGCCACAGGGTCAGCAGCTTGGCGACTTCGTCCAGGGAGAAGCCCAGGTCCCGCGAGCGCTTGATGAACGCAAGGCTGTGCAGGTCTTCCTGCTGGTACAGGCGATAGCCGCTTTCGCTGCGCGTGGCGGGGCGCAACAGGCCGATGGACTCGTAGTAACGGATCATCTTGGCGCTGAGCCCGCTGCGGCGGGCGGCCTGGCCGATGTTCATGGCGCCTCCTGGTCGATGGCGGTGGGTTTCCAGGTTTTCAGCCACAGGGCGTTGCTGACCACGCTGACGCTGGACAGGGCCATGGCGGCGCCGGCCAGTACCGGGTTGAGGTAACCGAGGGCGGCCAGGGGGATGCCGACCAGGTTGTAGATGAAGGCCCAGAACAGGTTCTGGCGGATCTTCGCATAGGTCTTGCGGCTGATGTCCAATGCCGCGGGCACCAGGCGCGGATCACCGCGCATCAGGGTGATGCCGGCGGCCTGCATGGCCACGTCGGTGCCGCCGCCCATGGCGATGCCGATATCGGCTGCGGCCAGTGCCGGGGCGTCGTTGATGCCGTCGCCGACCATGGCCACCACGCCTACCTGTTTGAGCGCGGCGACTGTAGCTGCCTTGTCCGCCGGCAGCACTTCGGCATGCACGTCATCGATGCCCAGGGCGTCGGCCACCACCTTGGCGCTGCCACGGTTGTCGCCTGTCAGCAGGTGGCTGCTGATGCCACGCGCATGCAGCGCGTCGATGGCCGCGCCGGCGCCGGGCTTGAGGCTGTCGCCGAAGGCGAACAGGCCGAGCACGCGTGGCTGCTGGCCACGCTCGATCAACCAGGACAGCGTGCGGCCCTCGGCTTCCCAGGCCTGCGCACTGTTGGCCAGGTCGCCCGGCGGCAGTCCGTTTTCGTCGAGCAGGCGACGGTTGCCCAGGGCCAGTTCACGGCCATCTACCTGGCCGGCGATGCCGCGACCGGTGAGCGACTGGCTGTCAGCGACCTGCGGCACGTGCAGGCCTTGCTCGGCGCAGGCGTCGAGTACCGCCTTGGCCAATGGGTGCTCGCTGCCGCGTTGCAGGGCACCGGCCAGGCGCAGCAACTCGCCGTTGTCGCCGCTGCTGGCCCGGCTGTGGACGATGCGCGGGCTGCCCGAGGTGAGCGTGCCGGTCTTGTCGAACACCACGCTGTTCACCGCATGGGCACGCTCCAGTGCTTCGGCGTCCTTGATCAAAATGCCGTGGCGGGCGGCGACGCCGGTGCCGGCCATGATCGCGGCGGGCGTGGCCAGGCCGAGGGCGCATGGGCAGGCGATGACCAGCACGGCGACGGCATTGATCAGGGCGGTTTCCAGCGGCGCGCCGGCCAGCCACCAGCCGACCAGGGTGATCAGCGCCAGCACCAGTACTGCCGGTACGAACACCTGGCTGACCCGGTCGACCAGCTTCTGGATGGGCGCCTTGGCCGCCTGGGCGTCCTCGACCAGGCGGATGATGCGCGCGAGCACGGTCTCGGTGCCCAGGGCCAGGGTTTTTACCAGCAGCCGGCCTTCGCCGTTGATGGCCCCACCGGTTACCGAGTCGCCAGGCGCCTTGGGCACAGGCAGGCTTTCACCGCTGATCAACGCCTCATCGGCATGGCTGCTGCCTTCGAGCACTTCACCATCGACCGGGAAGCGCTCGCCGGGTTTGACCAATACCAGGTCGCCCAGGCGCAACTGACTGATCGCCACCTCTTCCTCGCGCCCCTCGATGACCCGCACCGCCCGTTCCGGGCGCAGCGCCTCCAGCGCCCGGATGGCACTGGCGGTCTGGCGCTTGGCGCGGCTTTCCAGGTACTTGCCCAGCAGCACCAGGGCGATGACCACCGCCGATGCTTCGAAATACAGGTGCGGCTCCATCCCGTCGTGGGCGTTGGCCCATTGGTACAGGCTCAGGCCGTAGCCGGCGCTGGTGCCCAGGGCGACCAGCAGGTCCATGTTGCCGGCACCGGCGCGCACGGCTTTCCAGGCGGCGATATAAAAACGTGCGCCGAGAATGAACTGCACCGGCGTGGCCAGCAGGAACTGCGCCCAGGCCGGCAGCATCCAGTGCACCCCGAAGGGTTGCGCCAGCATCGGCAGTACCAATGGCAGGGCCAGCAGCAGGGCGGCACCGACCGCCAGGCGTTCGTTGCGCAGGCGACGTTGGGCCTGGGCCTGGTCATCGTCGGCGGTGCGCGGCAGGCTGGCGCTATAGCCGGCCTTTTCCACTGCGGCGATCAAAACACCGTCATCGACGGCTTGCAGGACTTCGAGGTGGGCGCGTTCGCTGGCCAGGTTGACGCTGACCTGCTCGACCCCTGGCAGCTTGCCCAGAGCACGTTCGACACGGCCGGCGCAGCTGGCGCAGGTCATGCCGCCGATCTGCAGTTCGAGGGTACGGGTGGGGACGCTGTAACCGGCGTCGCGCACCGCGCCGACCAATGCCGGCAGGCTGTCGGCCGGCGCCTGGACCCGGGCCTGCTCGGTGGCCAGGTTGACGCTGACGTGTTCGGTGCCGGTGACCTTGCGCAGGGCGCGTTCGACCCGACCTGCGCAACTGGCGCAGGTCATGCCGCTGATCGGCAGGTCGAAGGTGGTGGATGCGGGCATGGCTCTCTCCTCCGTGGATAGGCCTTCAGCATCAACCTTGCCATGCGGGCAAGGTCAATAGCCCAGGTTGGCTTGCCTCAATTCCAGGCCCTTGTGCCCTGTGGCGATGCGGTACTTCTTGATCTGGCCCGCCTGCAACATCAGGCGCGTGCTGCGCTGGTCCTCGATACCCGGGGCGCAGCCGGGCATCTGCCCGGGGAGCAGGCGCAAGCGTACATCGACAGGGCCCGGTGGCAGGTTGAACGAGGTCGATTGCTCCTGGAACAGCCGGCCGGCCAACTGATCGTTGAGGTAGATACCGATCTCGCAACTGCTGGCCACTTCCAGGCGTTCCCGGGAAATCATCAGCACGCTGTAGTCCGAGTTGCCTTCGGCGCTGGCCGGTGGCACCACGGCCAGCGCGCCCAGCAGTCCGACTAGGCTCATTGCTGCCCTGATCATGAAGAATCTCCTGCTTGCCAAAATCGTCAAAGGCGCAGCTTGGCCGAGCCGCGCAAGGATTTCCAGCCCGGCCGTTTGACGCGGAACTTGACCTTGCCCCGATGGCAAGGCTGAAAGTGGACAAAACCCACAAGGAGGCAACCCCTATGCAAGTGTTCAATGTACAAGGCATGACCTGTGGCCATTGCGTGAAAGGCGTGACCCGTGCGGTGCAGGAGCAGGACGCCGCGGCGCGAGTGGAAGTGGACCTGGCGGCGAAGCAGGTGCGGGTGGACAGTGCGCTGGCGGCGGATCAGATCCTGGCGGCGATTCGTGAAGAGGGATATCAGGCCGAGGTGGCCTGAACGGCTGGATTGTCCAGCTAAAGCATTGCTGTAGAAGCGGGCTGCCCGGGCAAGTCCGCGTCTACAGAAATGCAGGCCAATTATTACAAAGGTTTTCCACGCCCAATGATCCAGTGCAGGTAGACTAACCGACTTGCTTAGCCTGCTATGGATTCTCCATGAACCTGCGAACCTTGCTGATTCTCGGCGCCCTCAGTGCGTTCGGGCCTTTGGCGATCGACTTCTATCTGCCAGCCTTCCCGGCCATGGCGCATGCCTTCGCCACCGACGAAAAGCATGTGCAGACGACCCTGGCCGCCTATTTCCTCGGCCTGTCCCTGGGCCAGCTCGCCTACGGGCCAGTGGCCGACCGTTTCGGCCGGCGTATTCCGCTGCTTTTTGGGGTTGGCTTGTTCACCATCGCCTCCCTGGCCTGCGCCTATGCACCCAACCTCGACAGTTTGATCGTGGCGCGCTTCGTCCAGGCCCTGGGTGGCTGCGCCGGCATGGTACTGTCGCGGGCGATCGTTAGCGACAAGTGCGACGCGGTGGCCTCGGCCAAGGTGTTTTCGCAATTGATGTTGGTGATGGGCCTGGCACCGATTCTCGCGCCGATGCTCGGTGGCGTGCTGGTCAATGTGTCTGGTTGGCAGTCGATTTTCCTCGCCCTGAGCCTGTTCAGCGCGGCCTGCCTGGTGGCCGTCGGCCTGGGACTGCCGGAGAGCCTGCCGGCACATGTGCCGCGCCAGCCCTTGTCGGGGGCGCTGCGCCAGTACCTGCGGCTGTTCGGTGACCGGGTGTTTGTCGGCCATGCGTTGACCGGCGGCATCGCCATCGCCGGGATGTTCGCCTACATTGCCGGTTCACCGTTCGTGTTCATCAAGTTGTACGGGGTGCCCGCCGAGCACTATGGCTGGTTGTTCGGCACCAACGCCGCAGGCTTCATCCTGATGGCCCAGGTCAATGCGCGTCTGCTGGCCAAGCGTGGCCCGGCGTTCCTGCTGGCGCGGGCAGTGTGGCTGTACCTGGTGGCGGCGCTGGCGCTGCTGGTGGTCGCGGCGCTGCGCCCAGCGCAGTTGTGGCCGTTGCTGGTGCCGTTGTTCGTATGCATCGCCAGCCTTGGTTGCATCATCCCCAACGCCTCGGCCTGCGCCATGAGCGGGCAGGGCATGCGGGCAGGCAGCGCCTCGGCGCTGATGGGCTGCCTGCAGTTCAGCGTCGCCGCGGGTGCGGCAGCGCTGGTCGGGGTGCTGCACGATGGCAGCGCGGTGCCCATGGCGCTGGTGATCAGCCTGTGTGGCGCGCTGGTGGTCAGTGTCGCAATGTTGACCCGGCGGCTGCAGGCCAGCCGGCCTGCGTGAGCGGGTGGGGCGCGTTCAGGCGCGCCTCGAGCAGGGCGACGAATGACCGCGCTTCGGCCTCGTTGCGGAAACTCACCACATGCTGATCGAGCTGGACTTGCCAGGGGCAAGCGGGATTTCGGTTCGACGCACTGACGACAATCTTCATCGCGATCCACCTCCAGTGAGCGGGAGCGGAACTAGTGTAGCGCCGCCCCCGCCGCTCGCCATGGCCAGGATCAGTCCCCTGACTGACGGTCATGGTGGCCTGAAGTAGGGAGACCTTCTGTTTTGCAGGGCAGAAGTTTTCACCGTGCCTATCGGACTTTTCTAGCTTCTTGATAATCGCTATCAGCCACGTTCCTGGCGCAGCCACAGTAGAACGGGGGCATCAGCCGTGTCTGCGGCGTAGCGCACTGACAGACGCATCTTTCAGAACGGTGCTCGGGGGACCAACGCCGACCCATTCCGGGCATACCCCCCTCAAGGCGAGCCCCCTCCAGCGGCTTATACTGCCTCAGGCGCCCAATGCCAGCGTGAGATCCTTCCTGGCCTGGCGCTGACCATCCGGCACACGAACAATCCCGTGCTTGCCCGCACAGGCGGCAGGGCGTCAGCGGTTGTCGCCGCCAGACGAGATACATCAGGGAGCTTCAGTTTCATGACCGCAGTCCGCAGCATCAGTCAGGTTGCCAGCCTGATGGCCGAACCCAAGCGCAGCGCCATGTTGTGGGCGTTGATCGATGGCACCCCGCGTGCGGCGGACGAGCTTGCCGTGATCACCGGCCTGAGCACTTCGTCGGCCTGCGCGCACCTGTCGCTGCTGTCCAGTGCCGGCTTGCTCAGGCAGGAGGCGCGTGGGCGCAAACGCTTCTTCCGCCTGGCAACGCCGGAGGTCGGCACCGCGGTGGAGGCCCTTGCCAGCGTCCAGTTGGCCAGCCGCTCAGCCGTGGGGCAGGGCACCTCGCTGCAAATCCCCCTGTCAATGCGCAAGGCGCGCCTGTGCGGCGACCATCTGGGCGGCGAGGTGGCTGCCGCGTTGCTGCATCGGCTGCATGTAGCGGGTTGGTTGGAGGGCAGCGAACAGCAACTGGCCGTGAGCCAGGAGGGCAAGGGGCAACTGGAGGCGCTGGGGGTGTTCATCGACGCACTGGCCGCCGCCGACCGGCGTGGCTGCGTGATCTGCCACTGCAGCAAGTGGAACGACCAGGGCCCGCACCTGGGCGGTTGCCTGGGCAAGGCGTTGCTCAGGTTGTTCACCCAGTCGGGCTGGGTGCGTGAGCAGGAGGGCAGCCGGGCGGTACACCTTACACCGCTCGGCCAGCAGCAGATCAACGCGATCGCCTGCCTGCCCTCGCGCCAGGCCGGTTAGCGCAACAGGCGTGCGTCCAGGCTGTTCTGCGCCAGGCGGCGTGCCTGGTCCTGGGTCATGCCCAGGTGCTGGTGCAGGGCATGGAAGTTTTCGGTGACGTAGCCGCCGAAGTAGGCCGGGTCATCGGAGTTGACCGTGACCTTCACGCCACGCTCGAGCATGTCGAGGATATTGTGCTGGCTCATGTGGTCGAACACGCACAGCTTGGTGTTGGACAGCGGGCAGACAGTCAGCGGGATCTGCTCGTCGATGATGCGCTGCATCAGGCGTTCGTCCTCGATGGCGCGCACGCCGTGGTCGATACGCTGGATCTTGAGCAGGTCGAGTGCCTCCCAGATGTATTCGGGCGGGCCTTCCTCGCCGGCATGGGCCACGGTCAGGAAGCCTTCGCTGCGGGCGCGGTCGAAGACGCGCTGGAACTTGCTGGGCGGATGGCCTTTTTCCGAGCTGTCCAGGCCTACGGCGACGAACGCCTCACGGAAGGGCAGGGCCTGGTCGAGGGTCTGTTGCGCCTCGTCCTCGCTCAGGTGGCGCAGGAAGCTGAGGATCAAACCACTGGAGATGCCCAGCTGTTCACGGCCATCCTTGAGTGCGCCGGTGATGCCATTGAGCACCACCTCGAACGGGATGCCCCGGTCGGTGTGGGTCTGGGGGTCGAAGAACGGCTCGGTGTGGATAACGTTCTGCGCCTTGCAGCGTTGCAGGTAAGCCCAGGTCAGGTCGTAGAAATCCTGCTCGGTACGCAGGACGCCAGCGCCCTGGTAGTAGAGGTCGAGGAATTCCTGCAGGTTGTTGAAGGCATAGGCGCCGCGCAGGGTTTCGACATCGGCCCAGGGCAACGCAACCTTGTTGCGCTCGGCCAGGGCGAACAGCAGTTCGGGCTCCAGCGAGCCCTCCAGGTGCATGTGCAGTTCCGCCTTGGGCAAGGCGTTCAGCCAGTCATACATGTGTGCAATCTCGATCAGGTACGGTTGGCTGCCATTCTACAGGGCCTGGCCGGGCAATGCGCCCACCCAGGCCCGCAAGGCCCTGGATCACCAGGTGAGCGGCTCGCCCTTGTAGTTGATGAAACGCAGGCCGCCGTTGCCGCTCTGCGCCTTGATCTGCTCGAGCATGCCACGGGTGCTGGTGAGCACGTCGATCTCGGCATTCTCGCCGCCCATGTCGGTCTTCACCCAGCCCGGGTGCATGGCCAGCACGGCAAGGTCGGGGCGCTGCAGCTCGACCACGAAGCTGTTGATCATCGAGTTGAGGGCGGCCTTGCTGGCCTTGTACAGGCAGATCTCACCGCCGTCGGGGATGGTCACGCTACCCAGGATCGAGCTCATGAACGCCAGCACGCCGCTGTCTTTGCGGATGAGTTCGGCCAGGCGCCGGGCCACGCGGATCGGCGCCACGGCGTTGGTCATGAACAGCTCGCCAATCTGCTGTACCTGCACGCTTTCCAGGTCCTGCGGCAGCGGGCCCATCACGCCGGCGTTGACGAACACCAGGTCGAACACTTCACCCTGCAGGCGCTGCTTGAGCCCGTCGAGCTGGGCGGTGTCGTTCATCTCCAGGCGCTCGATACGCGCACCGGGCACTTCGTCGAGCGCACCTGGGTTCTGCGGGTCGCGCACGGTGGCGACGACGTTCCAGCCGTCTTCACGCAGGCGTTGCACCAGCCCCAGGCCAAGGCCTCGGGAGGCGCCGATGATCAGGGCGTTCTTGTTTGCGGTCATTGCGATACTCCATATCAAAGGCGGGGCGAGCGCTGTTGTGCATAGTTTCGCTCGCCGCGCGACAACGGGGTGATTGCCCTCCACCGGGAAAGGCCTGGGTGACGAGCATAAACCAGGTGCCTGGCGCTCGCCTTGTGTAGGCTGATCAAAAAACGATCGATTGCCTGGAAAGCCTGTGGGGGCTGGGCCTGGCGCTGTAGTTCACGGGTTATCCACAAGCCGCTCCACAGTAATTGTGTGCAAGCGCAGCGGGCCTGAAAATGGTGGTTTGGGGGCGGGTTTACATTGAAAGCTGGGGATAACTCATAGTCTTTCAGTCACTTGTGCCAGTGTCACACAAATGTGATCAAAATATGCTCAATGCTTCGCAGGCCTTGTCGCATAAGGCCTGTATAAGCTTGCCCCAAGCTTATCCACAGGCAGGCCCACAGCAGTTGTGGGCAATGTTCACTCTCTTTCCAGCAGAATGCGACCGCGGCTCAGGTCGGCGAGTTGCTGCTGCAGTGACGCGAGGTGGATCTCACCCAGGGCGATGCGCAGGTCGACGCCGTTAGCGGTGAACTGCTCATCCAGCACCACGCCGTCCACCTCAGCCAGGCGCAGCTTGAGCAGCGCCAGTTCGCTGAAGGTGCAACTGCAACTGAACGCGCTGCGCTGCACTAGCACACGCTTGGGTGCCTGCTGCAGGCATTTGTTGGCGCCGCCGCCGTAGGCCCGGGCCAGTCCACCGGTGCCCAGCTGGATGCCGCCGTACCAGCGGATCACCAACACCACCACCTGGTCGCAGTCCTGGGCTTCGATGGCGGCGAGGATCGGTCGCCCGGCCGTGCCGCCCGGTTCGCCGTCATCGCTGCTGCGGTACTGGGCGCCGAGCTTCCAGGCCCAGCAGTTGTGGGTGGCCGCCAGGTCGCTGTGGCGTTCGATGAAGGCCATGGCCTCGGCGGGGCTGTCGATCGGGCCGGCGAGGGTGATGAAGCGGCTCTTGCGGATTTCTTCGCGCCATTCGCAGAGCTCGAGCAGGGTAGAAGGCATAAGTCCGGGTCAGGCAGGCGTGCTGATGCCGCAGCCTTTGAGAATGATGTGGATAAGATTGTTGCTGGCGTCTTCCATGTCCTGTTTGGTCAGGCGGCTGCGGCCGGTGACCTGGCAGATCTGGGTGGCGAAGTCGGCGTAGTGCTGGGTGCTGCCCCAGAGCAGGAAGATCAGGTGCACCGGATCTACCTGGTCCATCTTGCCGGCGTCCATCCAGGCCTGGAACACCGCGGCGCGGCCACGGAACCATTCGCGGTAGTCGGCGCTGAAATACTCGCTCAGGCACTCGCCGCCGCTGATCACTTCCATGGCGAAGATCCGCGAGGCCTGCGGGTTGCGCCGGGAGAACTCCATCTTGGTGCGGATGTACTGGCTGAGCGCCTCGGCCGGGTCGTCCTCCACGCTCAGGGCGTTGAAGGTGCTGTCCCACAGTTCGATGATGTTGCTCAGCACCGCGATGTACAGGCCCAGCTTGTTGGTGAAGTAATAATGCAGGTTGGCCTTGGGCAGCCCGGCCTTGAGCGCGATGGTGTTCATGCTCGTGCCCTTGTAGCCGTGGCGGGCGAACTCGTCCTCGGCGGCCTGGATGATGGCCTGTTCGTTCTTCTGGCGGATGCGGCCGGCGGGCTTGCCCGAGGTGGGGGAGCGATGCGCAGGGACTTCTAGGGTCATGGACGATTCCGGGCGGGTCGTTACGGATGTCCGACAGATTACCTGCCTGTGGCGAAGTGACAAGCATTAGCGTCAGGGACAGGCATCAGCGTGTCGCAGCCAGGCTCTCGAGGAAGCTTTCCAGCACCAGGTTCGGCCGCCGGCCCTTGCGCGTCACCCAGCTCAGGCCCAGGTCATAGAAACGCTGGGCAGGTTTCAGCGCCCGCAGGCGCCCCTGCTGCACCCAGAAGCTGGCGTAGTGGTCGGGCAGGTAGCCGATGTAGCGGCCCGTCAGGATCAGGAAGGCCATGCCTTCGCGGTCCGAGGCGCTGGCGGTGCAGTGCAGGGCCTGGTAGTGCGCCTGGATGTCGGCGGGCAGGCGGAAGGTCGGGGCGATCGCGTCCTGGGCGTTGAGGCGATCGTCATCGATCTGCAGGTCGTCGGCGTAGAACAGCGGGTGGCCGACCGCGCAGTAGAGCAGCGAGCGTTCACTGTACAGCGGTTGGTATTCAAGTCCCGACAGCGGGCTGGTCTGCGGTACCACGCCCACATGCAGGCTGCCGTCGAGCACGCCCTGCTCGACCTGGCTGGGGGCGATCATGCGGATCTGGATGCGCACATCGGGGCCGCGGTCCTTGAGTTCGGCCAGGGCGTGGGTGATGCGCATGTGCGGCAGGGTCACCAGGTTGTCGGTGAGGCCGATGTTCAGCTCACCGCGCAGGTGCTGGTGCAGGCCATTGACCTCGGTGCGGAACGACTCCAGGGCGCTGAGCAGTTGCAGCGCCGAGTGGTAGACCTCGCGCCCCTCCTCGGTCAGCGAAAAACCCGCCCGGCCGCGTTGGCACAGGCGCAGCCCCAGGCGTTGCTCGAGGTCGTTCATCTGCTGGCTGATGGCCGAGCGGCCGATGCCCAGGACGTTTTCCGCCGCTGAAAAGCCGCCGCACTCGACCACGCTGCGGTAGATCTTCAATAGGCGAATGTCAAAATCGCTGACCTGGGCGAGGGGATCGGGGCGTCGGCTCATTAGTTTAGTTATCCGCTGACTGAAGGTTAGAAAAGCTGGGTTTTTCGAACTTTATCGCCGTGACAACTTAGCTGCAACAACACCCATCGTTGCCTAATCGTCTTTCGAGGAACCGCCCGATGAACATGCCCGAATCCGCTCAAGCCGGCCTGGCCAGCCAGCTCAAGCTGGACGCTCACTGGATGCCGTACACCGCCAACCGCAACTTCCAGCGCGACCCGCGGCTGATCGTGGCGGCCGAAGGCAACTACCTGGTCGACGACAAGGGCCGCAAGGTGTTCGACGCCCTGTCGGGCCTGTGGACCTGCGGCGCCGGGCATACCCGCAAGGAGATCAGCGAGGCGGTGGCTCGCCAGGTCGCCACCCTCGACTACTCGCCGGCCTTCCAGTTCGGCCATCCGCTGTCGTTCCAGCTGGCCGAGAAGATCGCCAACCTGGTGCCGGGCGACCTGAACCACGTGTTCTTCACCAACTCCGGCTCCGAGTGCGCCGACACCGCGCTGAAAATGGTGCGTGCCTACTGGCGCCTGAAAGGCCAGGCCACCAAGACCAAGATCATCGGCCGTGCCCGTGGCTATCACGGGGTCAACATCGCCGGCACCAGCCTGGGTGGCGTCAACGGCAACCGCAAGCTGTTCGGTCAGTTGCTGGACGTCGACCACCTGCCTCACACCGTGCTGCCGGCCAACGTGTTCAGCAAGGGCATGCCGGAAGAGGGCGGTATCGCCCTGGCCGACGAGATGCTCAAGCTGATCGAGCTGCATGACGCCTCGAACATCGCCGCGGTGATCGTCGAGCCGCTGGCTGGTTCCGCCGGTGTGCTGCCGCCGCCGAAGGGCTACCTCAAGCGCCTGCGCGAGATCTGCAGCCAGCACAACATCCTGCTGATCTTCGATGAAGTGATCACCGGCTTCGGCCGCATGGGCGCCATGACCGGTGCTGAAGCCTTCGGCGTGACCCCGGACCTGATGTGCATCGCCAAGCAGGTCACCAACGGCGCCATCCCGATGGGCGCGGTGATCGCCACCGGCGAGATCTACCAGACCTTCATGAACCAGCCGACGCCCGAGTACGCGGTGGAATTCCCCCACGGCTACACCTATTCGGCGCATCCTGTCGCCTGCGCCGCCGGCATCGCCGCGCTGGACCTGCTGCAGAAGGAAAACCTGGTGCAGTCCGCCGCCGAGCTGGCGCCGCACTTCGAGAAGCTGCTGCACGGCGTCAAGGGCACCAAGAACGTCGTCGACATCCGCAACTACGGCCTGGCCGGCGCGATCCAGATCGCCGCGCGCGATGGCGATGCCATCGTTCGTCCGTACGAGGCGGCCATGAAGCTGTGGCAAGCCGGCTTCTATGTACGCTTCGGTGGCGACACCCTGCAATTTGGGCCGACCTTCAACACCCAGCCACAAGAGCTGGACCGTCTGTTCGACGCCGTGGGCGAAGCCCTGAACAAGGTCGACTGATTTTTCCGATTTTGACGTCGGGCGTGTGAGTACCACGCGCCTGTCTCTACCTTCTTTATCTGGAGTTATGCATGAGCATTGTTCAGCACCTGATCCACGGCGAGCTGGTCAGCAAGGGCGAGCGCACCGCCGATGTCTTCAACCCGTCGACCGGCCAGGCCGTGCGCAAGGTCGAGCTGGCCAGCCGCGCCACCATCCAGCAGGCCATCGATTCGGCCAAGGCCGCCTTCCCGGCCTGGCGCAATACCCCGCCAGCCAAGCGCGCCCAGGTGATGTTCCGCTTCAAGCAACTGCTTGAGCAGAACGAAGCGAAAATCTCGCAGATGATCAGCGAGGAACACGGCAAGACCGTGGAGGACGCTGCGGGCGAACTCAAGCGTGGCATCGAGAACGTCGAGTTTGCCTGCGCCGCCCCGGAGCTGCTCAAGGGTGAGTACAGCCGCAACGTCGGCCCGAACATCGACGCCTGGTCCGATTTCCAGCCGCTGGGCATCGTCGCCGGTATCACCCCGTTCAACTTCCCGGCCATGGTGCCGCTGTGGATGTACCCGCTGGCCATCGCCTGCGGCAACGCATTCATTCTCAAACCGTCCGAGCGTGATCCCAGCTCGACCCTCTATATCGCCCAGTTGCTGCTGGAGGCCGGACTGCCGAAGGGCATCCTCAACGTGGTGCATGGCGACAAGGAAGCGGTCGACGCGCTGATCGAGGCGCCAGAGGTCAAGGCCCTGAGCTTCGTCGGCTCGACCCCGATCGCCGAATACATCTATGCCGAAGGCACCAAGCGCGGCAAGCGCGTGCAGGCATTGGGCGGCGCGAAGAACCACGCCGTGTTGATGCCTGATGCCGACCTGGACAACGCGGTCAGCGCGCTGATGGGCGCCGCCTATGGTTCTTGCGGCGAGCGCTGCATGGCCATTTCGGTGGCGGTGTGTGTCGGCGACCAGGTGGCCGATGCGCTGATTGCCAAGCTGGAGCCGCAGATCAAGGCGCTGAAGATCGGTGCCGGTACGTCCTGCGGCCTGGATATGGGCCCGCTGGTGACTGCCGCTGCCCGTGACAAGGTGGTGGGTTACATTGACGACGGCGTTGCCGCTGGCGCCAAGCTGGTGGTCGATGGGCGCGGTTTCCGTGTGCCCGGTAATGAAGATGGCTATTTCGTTGGTGGCACCTTGTTCGACAAGGTCACCCCCGAAATGCGCATCTATAAGGAAGAGATTTTCGGGCCGGTGCTGTGCGTGGTGCGGGTGAACAGCCTGGAGCAGGCCATGCAGTTGATCAATGAGCATGAGTACGGCAACGGTACTTGCATCTTCACCCGTGACGGTGAGGCGGCGCGGCTGTTCTGCGACGAGATCGAAGTGGGCATGGTTGGCGTCAACGTGCCGCTGCCGGTGCCGGTGGCGTATCACAGCTTCGGTGGCTGGAAGCGTTCGCTGTTTGGTGACCTGCATGCGTACGGGCCGGACGGTGTGCGTTTCTATACCCGTCGCAAGGCGATCACCCAGCGTTGGCCGCAGCGGGCCAGCCATGAGGCGTCGCAGTTTGCCTTCCCTAGCTTGTAAGGCGCAGGGATGAAAGCGGGGCGGCCGAGAGGCCGCCCCGCTTTGTTTTGAGGTTTTGCTTTATCTAACTGAAATAAAGGTTGACGGGCTTTCAGATCCCCTTATAATGCGCCCCACTTCCAGCGACATCGGAACGAAAAACTCCTTGAATATCAAAGAGTTGATCGATCAGGAGGGTTGTGGAGGTGCTTCGGTCGTCAGATCGGCAGCGGTGAAAAAAGGCAGTTGACAGCAGGTTGTAACGCTGTATGATTCGCCTCCCGCTACGAGAGATCGCAGCGAGTCAAGTGTT
>NZ_JBYSYW010000022.1:40653-91778 GCF_058783825.1 Pseudomonas sp. FW305-96 | reverse complement strand
GGTGGGGGGGTGGGTTCCAGGTTCGGGGTCTGCTGTTCGCGGCGCAGGTTTTCGCCGTTGCCGATGCCGCGATTATCGAGTGTGGGAGGTCGCGGGTTGGGTTGCGTGGACGGGCCGCGCACAGGCGGCATTGCCGGCACGCTGCCCTGACGGCTGTTGGGATTGGCGCGCATGATCGGGCTGTTGTACGGGTTATTGGTGTCGTTGGCGGCGATCAGCGGCGGCGCCAAGGGAGCGGCCTGGAGTGGCAAGGCCAGCAACAGGCCGAGGCCCAGGATTGGCAGTGTGGGATTCATGCTTCACCTCCGGTACGAAAAGGCGCGCTCGAAGGTTGGATAGCCTACGGCGCGCAGGGTTCGACGCAAAAGGATGAATTTGGGTCCTGATGTTTCAGTATGCGCCCCCTGGGGCTGCCATGCAGCCCAATCGCCGGCAAGCCGGCTCCCACACCGTGCGCACCAGCCTTGAGCCATGCGCCTTCCTGTGGTAGTCGGCGTGCCGGCAATTGCCGCAGCGCGGCCCTGGCGTTACCCGGCTCTATCAACCTTGTGCCGCGCCGCATACAGGCACAGCATCTCCATCGCCAGGGTCGCGCCTGCCAGCGCAGTGATATCGGCATGGTCATAGGCCGGCGCCACCTCCACCAGGTCCATGCCCACCAGGTTGATCCCACGCAACCCGCCGAGTATCTCCAGCGCCTGTACCGTGCTCAGGCCGCCACATACCGGCGTGCCGGTGCCGGGTGCGAAGGCCGGGTCCAGGCAGTCGATATCGAAGGTCAGGTACACGGGCCGGTCGCCTACCCGCTGGCGGATGGCAGCGACGATCGCCTCGGTGCCCTGGCGATGCACCTGGCGAGCGTCGAGAATGGCAAAGCCCTGGCTATCGTCGTTGGTGGTGCGCAGGCCGATCTGCACCGAGCGTGACGGGTCCACCAGCCCTTCCCGCGCCGCGTGCCAGAACATCGTGCCATGGTCGATGCGCTGGCCCTCCTCGTCCGGCCAGGTGTCGCTGTGCGCGTCGAAGTGCACAAGCGCCAGCGGGCCATGCCGACGGGCATGGGCCTTGAGCAGCGGATAGCTGATGAAATGGTCTCCGCCCAAGGTGAGCATGGCGCAGCCGGCCTCGAGAATGTGCTCGGCATGCGCCTCGATGCTCTGCGGCACCGACCGCGGCGTACCGCTATCGAACGCACAGTCGCCATAGTCGATCACCGCCAGGTGGTCGAACGGATCGAACGCCCAGGGCCAGTGCCTGGCCCAGGCCTGTTGCACCGAGGCGGCGCGGATCGCCCGCGGGCCGAAGCGCGCGCCGGGCCGATTGCTGGTCGCGGTGTCGAACGGCACGCCGCTGACCACCACGTCGACACCCCGCAAATCGCGGCTGTAGCGACGCCGGGAGAAACTGGTGATGCCGGCGTAGGTGCTCTCGGCGGCAGTGCCGTAGAGGCTGTCACGGGTGATGGCCTGGTCGTTGTCTTGGGCGCGGTCCACGGTATATCTCCTGTTGTTGTCATTCACTGCCGGCTGCGGAAGGCGGTCCACAGGCGGTTGCGCTGGCGCAGGTCGGCCAGCGCCATGCTGCGGTCGGCGAACAGGCGCTGGCGCACCGCGGCCGGGGGATAGATGTCCGGGTCGTCGCGGATCGCCTCGTCCACCAGCGGCGTGGCGGCCTGGTTGGCGTTGGCGAAGAACAGCGTGTTGGTCAGCGCCGCCACTGAGTCGGGGCGCAGCATGAAGGTGATGAAGGCGCGTGCAGCCTCGGGATGCGGTGCGTCCTTGGGGATTACCAGGTTGTCCTGCCACACCAGTGTGCCCTCACGGGGGATGCGGTAGATCAGCTCGAATGGCTTGCCGGCGCGGCGCGCCTGGTCGGCGGCCATGGCGGCGTCGCCGTTGTAGGTGAGCGCCAGGCACACACTGCCATTGGCCAGGTCATTGATCTGGCGGCCGTTGGCCACGTAGCTGATCGACGGCTGCAGTTGCTGCAACAGCGCCTGGGCTGCGTCCAGATCGGCCTTGTCCTGGCTGTAAGGGTCCTTGCCCAGGTAGTTGAGGGTCACGCCGATCACTTCCTGTGGCGAGTCCGGCATGGCGATGCCGCAGTCCTTCAGGCGGCTGGCGTACTCAGGCTTGAACAGCAGGTCGAGGCTGTCCAGGGGCACATCGCCCAGGCGCTGGCGCACGGCCTCGACATTCACCCCCAGCCCCAGCGTGCCCCAGGTGTAAGGCACGGCATGGCGGTTGCCGGGGTCGGCCTCGGCCAGCTTGGCCAGCAGGTCCGGGTCGAGGTTGGCATAGCCGGGCATCGCCTGCGCCTCCAGCGGCTGCAGGGCGCCGGCCTTGAGGGCTCGGGCCAACACCGTGGCCGACGGCACCACCACGTCGTAGCCGCTGCCACCGGTGAGCAGCTTGGTCTCCAGCACCTCGGTGGTGTCGAAGGTGTCGTAGCGGACCTTGTAGCCGGTCTCCTTCTCGAAACGTTCCAGGGTCTGCGGGGCGACATAGTCGGCCCAGCTGTACAGGTTGACGACCTTCTCCTCGGCCTGCAGCGGCAGGGCGATCAGCAATGAAAGCAGGCACAACGTCGAACGCATGGCGGGCACCTCGGCATAGGGGTGGATGCCGCCAGCATGCCTGCCGGGTTACATTGCAAAAATGGCAACTTTGTGAAGCTGACATTCACCAGGGGCAATGTGATGCTCGGACAATTGCACGACCCGGACCTGCACCTGCTGCGGCTGTTCGTCACTGTAGTCGAGGCCGGCGGCTTCAGCGCCGCCCAGGGTGTGCTGGGGCTCAGCCAGCCCAGCATCAGCCAGCAGATGGCGAAACTGGAGACCCGCCTGGGTTATCGCCTGTGCAGCCGGGGCAAGGGCGGCTTCCGGCTGACCGAGAAAGGCGAGTTGCTGTTGCAGGCCACCCGCGGCCTGCTGCTGCAGATCGAGCAGTTCCGCCAGCAGGCCAATGGCGTGGCCGGGCGCTTGCTGGGCACGCTGCACATCGGCCTGGCCGAGAACCAGGACCGTGACGTCAGCCTGCGCCTGGCCCAGGCCATCGCGCGGTTTCGCCAGCGTGACGAGAGCGTGCGCCTGGAACTGACCAGCGCGCCACCGGCCGAACTCGAACGCTTGCTGCTGGAGCAGCGCCTGGACTGCGCCATCAGCTACTTCTCCGGCAACCAGGCGGCGTTCGACTACCTGCCGCTGTTCGAGGAGCGCCAGAGGCTTTACTGCGGCAAGGGGCACGTCTTGTTCACCCAGGCCCAGATAACCCGCGAGCAGTTGCTCGAGGCGGACCAAGTGAGCCACCCCTATCGTTTTCTCAAACAGGGCGAGCCCTTCCAGAGCCGCCACAGCATGGCGGTGGCAGAGCAGATCGACAGCGCCTTGACGTTCATCCTTTCAGGACGACACATCGGCTTTCTGCCGTGCCACGGCGCCGCGCCCTGGGAAGCCCAAGGCCTGTTGCGGGCGTTGGATACCGCGCTGGATTTCGTGGTGCCGTTCACCCTGGCCAGGCATCGCGGGCAAACACCCGGCGAGGCGCAGCAAGCCTTCATGGAAGACCTGCGCATGACATTCGGCTCGCGCTAGGCCCGGAACGTCGGCAGGCCCCGCTTTCATCACCACCGCGCATTTGCGACACTGCCGACTCGCCCGCGCCACGAGGCCTTGATCACCATGTATGCCCGCGTCTGCCTGATCCTGCTGCTGACCCTTGGCCTGAATGCCTGCGCCCTGTTCCAGGGTCGCGACCCGCTGAACATCAGCGTGATCGGCATCGACCCCCTGCCCGGCCGGGACCTGGAGCTGCGCATGGCCGTGAAGATCCGCGTGCAGAACCCCAACGAAACCCCGGTGGATTTCAACGGCATCGCCCTCAACCTGGAGGTCAACGACCAGCCCCTGGCGGCCGGGGTGAGCGACCAGCGCGGGCATATCGGCCGCTACGACGAAGCGGTGCTGGTGGTGCCGGTGAGCGTCACCGCCTTCGCCTTCCTGCGCCAGGCCTACGGCCTGAGCCGGGTGGACTCGCTGCAGGGCCTGCCCTATGTATTGCGCGGCAAGCTGGCGGGAGGGCCGCTGGGTACCGTGCGCTTTACCGACAAAGGCAAGCTCGACCTGCCAACGACCGCAGGCCCTGCCTGGTAATCAGCTTTACCGGCAGGCTGGCAGATCACTCACCTGCGCCGGATGAACCGACGAAACGTACTCCGGGCCGCGGACGCTCGTCCACGCTGAGCTCGAACACATCCGGCCGCGCATAGTGGCCGACCACGTCGAAGTCGTAGCGCGCACGCACCAGTTCATCGGTATCGACCGCGGCGCAAAGCAGGCCACGCTCGCCCACCAGCGGCCCGGCCAGCACCTCCCCAAGTGGGCCGACAATCACGCTGCCGCCGTTGATCAATGGCCGTTCGGCCGGCCAGTTGGCCACCTCCAGGCCCAGTGCGGCGGGCGAATCCTGCACCTGGCAGGCGCTGATGACAAAGCAGCGCCCCTCGGCGGCGATATGGCGCATGCTCACCTGCCAAAGCTCGCGCTCGTCCACTGTCGGCGCGCACCACAGTTGCACACCCTTGGCGTACATCGCAGTGCGCAGCAGCGGCATGTAGTTCTCCCAGCACACTGCCGCGCCGATGCGCCCGGCACGGCTTTCGATTACCGGCAGTGTGGAGCCGTCGCCCTTGCCCCAGATCAGCCGCTCGGTACCGGTGGGCATCAGCTTGCGGTGCTTGGCCACCAGGCCGGTGTGCGCCTCGAAGAACAGCACCGTGCAATACAGGGTATTGCCGCTGCGCTCGATCACGCCGATCACCAGGCTCGCTCCGGTACGCGCCGACAAGCCGGCCAAGGTGTCGGTCTCGGGCCCCGGTACATCAATGGCATTGGCGAAATAGCGGGCGAAGGCTTCACGCCCCTCGGGCAGGCGATAGCCGAGCTGGGTGCCGAACCCTTCGCCTTTCGGGTAGCCACCGAGCAAGGCCTCGGGCATCACCACCAGGCTGGCGCCGGCATCATGGATGGCCTGCTCGTAGTCGAGGATCTGCGCCAGGGTGGCGGCCTTGCCGCCAGGCAGCGAACCGATCTGCAGGGCGGCGACGATGGACTTGGGCATCGAGGGAACTCCAGTCAGGAAGGTCTGTTGGATGCTCCAGCGCAGGCGTTCGGGGTGTTCGCCTGGCTCAGCGGTTGGCGCTGGCGGCGGCCATCATCTTGTTCACTTCGCTGCGCACCAGTTGGTTGAACTCCGGCGGCGACATGCCGTCGAGTTCGGCACGTACCCATTCCGCCCACTTGCCCTTGCGCCGCGGCTTCTCTGCGATCAGTCGCGCCGCCTCACCCTTGGCCTTGCCCAGGTTGTTCTGCCAGTAGTCGAACAAGCGGGCCTTTTCTGCCTCGATCTGCGCCCGTTCCTGGAAGCTCATGTTGGCCAGATTGAAACTCATCGGGTATTACCTGCCGCTGGAAAATGGGCGCTATCTTACACTGCGTCGACGCGCCACCGGTACGCCACTGCAACTTTCCCGTCACCGTGGCATCCACTGTTCAACGCCCAACCCTTCACGAGGATGTGTACATGGCCAGGAAAACCGCTGCGCAAGGCAACAACGACCAGATCAAGGATCAGGTGTTCAGCGAACTGCAGGCATTGATCGAGGAATCCGAGAAGCTGCTCAGCGACAGCGCGTCGCTGGTCGGCGAGGAAGCCGAAGGCATGCGCGCGCAGTTGGGGCTCAAGTTGCGCCAGGCGCGCGATGCCACCAGCCGCCTGGGCCAGAAGGCGCAGCCGGTGGTCGAGGCGACACAGGAGTATATCGGAGGCCACCCCTGGCAGACCGTGGCGATTTCCGCAGGCTTCGGCCTGGTGGTCGGGTTGCTGCTCGGTCGCCGGCAATAACTCAGGCGGCTTGCGCCTGGGGAATGCCGCTGTGGAAGCGCAGTTCCTGGTCGGGCGAGGTGATCAGCCCGACCTCCGCTTCGCGCACCTGCTCCACAACCCTGGCAATGTCCGCTTCGTCGCCATACTGGTGAGCCAGCTTCAGATAACCTTGATAGTGTCGCGCCTCGCTCTTGAGCAGGCCGTGATAGAAGGTGCCCAGCTCCTCGTCCAGATGCGGCACCAGGGCGGCGAAGCGTTCGCAGCTGCGCGCCTCGATGAAAGCCCCCACTACCAGGGTGTCCACCAGCTTCACCGGTTCATGCGCCCGCACCAGCCGCCGCAGCCCAGAGGCATAGCGCCCTGCCGACACCGGCCGTAGCGGCACGCCGCGGCGCTTCATCAGACGCAGCACTTGCTCGTGGTGCACCAGTTCCTCGCGGGCCAGGCGCGACATCATGTTGATCAGGTCGAGATGGCTGTTGTACTTGGCGATCAGGCTCAGCGCCGTGCTGGCGGCCTTGAACTCGCAATTCTTGTGATCGATCAGCAGGGTTTCCTGGTCGGCCAGTGCCGCCTCGATCCAGGCGTCAGGGGTGCGGCAACCCAGGAAGGCATCGATTTCAGGAATCAGGGACATGGTACTCACAATCACACGGGACATCGGCGGGACCGGCGATTATACCGGCGGCGGTGGCGAGCGCCAGTGACTATGCTTGATGCAGATCAACCGGCAACAGCCGCCGCGCCGTCTATAGTCAAGCATTGGTCGCCATCCGCGAAAGGAGTTCACGTCCATGCAAGCCGTGCGCAGCATCCTCGTCGTCCTCGACCCCGAGCACGCCCATAGCCGGGCCCTGACCCGGGCCAAACTGATTGCCGGGGTGACCGGTGCGCGCCTGCACCTGCTGATGTGCGACAAGAAGCAGGACCACAGCGCGCTGTTGAGCCTGCTAAGCAGCCAGTTGCATGATGATGGCTACGACAATGTCACCCATGAACAGAAGTGGAAGGACAGCCTGCACCAGTCGATCATCCATGTGCAGCAAGCGGAAGGCTGTGAACTGGTGATCAAGGAGCACCGCCCGGAAAACCCCTTGCGCAAGGCATTGCTGACCCCCAGTGACTGGAAGCTGCTGCGCGCGTGCCCCTGCGCGATGCTGATGGTCAAGAGCGAACGCCCCTGGACCGGCGGCGTGATCCTGGCGGCGGTGGATGTGGGCAACCAGGACGAGGCCCATCGTCTGTTGCACGCCAGCATCATTGATCACGGCTATGACATCGCCAGCCTGGCCAAAGGCCAACTGCACGTGATCAGCGCCCATCCATCGCCGATGCTGTCGGCTTCCGACCCGGTCTATCAGCTCACGGAGACCATCGAGAAACGCTATCGCGAGGCGTGCACGGCGTTCCAGGCGGAATTCGATATTACCGATGACAGGCTGCATATCGCCGAAGGACCGGCCGACGTACTGATTCCCTATACCGAGAAGAAACTTGACGCTGTGGTGACCATCCTCGGCACCGTGGCCCGCACCGGCATCTCCGGGGCGCTGATCGGCAACACGGCGGAAGTGGTCCTGGATGCGCTGGAAGGCGATGTGCTGGTGCTCAAGAGCGAAGAGGCCACGGCACATTTGGCTGAACTGGCGCGTGGCTGAGCTGGCACGTGGCTGAACCAGCGCCCCAAACAGGTGCAATGGCTCTAGAATAGGCCGCCTCTCCAGCCACAGAAGCAGCACCATGGACATCGATCAGGCCCGTACCTTCCTGGAAATCGTCCGCTGCGGCAGCCTGGTCGCCGCGGCTGAACGGCTGTTCGTCTCGCAGACGGCGATCAGCGCCCGCGTGCAGCGCCTGGAGCAGCAACTGGGCTGCCAGCTGTTCGTGCGCAGCCGCAACGGCGCCAGCCTGACCGCTGACGGCGAGGCTTTCGTCAGCTATGCCAACCAGCTGGTGCAGACCTGGGAGGCGGCGCGCCGTGACCTGCCGCTGCCCCAGGGCTGCCAGCTGGTGCTGCATGTGGGCGCCGAAGTGAGCCTGGGCAATCCGATGCTGCTCGACTGGGTCAGCGCCTTGCACCAGGGCCTGCCCAGCCATGCCATCCGCAGCGAGGTCAGCGATGGCGAAGCACTGCTGCGCAAGGTGGAGATGGGCTTGCTCGACGCCGCGCTGGTCTACCAACCGACCTATGGTCCTGGCCTGCAAGTCGAGCAATTGATGGAAGAGAAGCTGATCCGTGTGCGCCGGGTCGATGCGCCCGATCCGTACATCTACATCGACTGGGGCGAAGCTTTCCGCCGCCAGCACGACGCCGCCCTGCCCGAGCTGTCGCGCCCGGCCCTGAGCTTCAACCTCGGGCCCCTGGCCCTGCAGTTCATTCTCGAGCACGGCGGCAGCGGCTATTTCCGCACCCGGGTGGTCCAGGCCTACCTGCAAAGCGGGGTGTTCGAGCGCGTGCCCCAGGCGCCGGAGTTCACCTACCCGACCTTCCTGGTGCATGCCCGCGAGCGCGACAGCGAGGCGTTGCAGCAGGCCTTCAGCGTGTTGCGCCGGCTGGTGGCCGCTGGCGAAAGCGACTGGTCACAGCGCTGGGACCCGGTGATCTGAGCCCTGCGCCGCGGCAGTGAGCAGGTGCCGCTTGAGGCCGGCGATCAGGTCGGTCTGGGTGATCACCCCCACCAGCTTTTCATCGTCGAGCACCGGCAGGCAGTGCAGCCCCTGCTCACTGAGTAACGGTAACAGGCGCTCCAGCGGATGCTGGCTGCCGACGCTGACCACCCGACGGCTCATCACCTGTTCCAAGCGCACCACCTTGCGCCGGAACAGGCCACGCCAGCTGAAACGCCCACGCGCCATGGCCGGGCCGACCAGGTCGCTGAGGCTGACGATCCCCACCAAGCGCCCCTCTTCCAGTACCGGCAGGGTCTTGAGGTGATGGCCGGACAGCAGCCTCCAGGCCTGTTCGAGGGTGGTGCGCGGCGTTGCCCACTGCACGTCGCGGGACATCACCGAACTGGCGGTGATGCCGCCCAGGCTACGGTGCAGGGCGTGTTGCTCGGTGGCCAGGATGATCCGCTCCAGCTCGTCACGGGTGACATCGACGAACTCGCCGATCTCCTCCAGGGCCTGGTCCAGGTCTGCGGCGCAGATGCCGACCCGCTCGCCCGGCAGCGCGTCGTGGGTGTGGTGCAGGTCGCGGCGCGGAGCCGCGCCCTTGGGGTAGCGCACGCCGGTCAGGCGGTTGTAGAGCACGGCCACGCCGACCAGGATCAGCGCATTGAGCAATACCGGCTCGAGCAGGTGGTCACCCATGGCCACCAACCCCGGGTCGGCCAGCACGGCGCTGGCCGCCACGCCGCCACCGGGCGGGTGCAGGCAGCGCAGCAGGCACATCGCCAGGATGGCGATGCCCAACGCCGCGGCCGCGACCCACAACCCATCGCCGTATGCGTGACGCATGGCCAGGCCCACGGCAGCCGCCAACGCATAACTGCCCAGTACGGGCCAGGGCTGGGCCAACGGGCCCGAGTGCACGGCGAACACCAGCACCGCCGAGGCTGCCAGCGGCCCCAGCAAATGCAGGGCGATCGATGGCCCATAGGCCAGGCTGCACAGGTAACCCGCAAGAAACAGTCCAAGCAGCGCGCCTAGGCCTGCTCGCAACCATTCTCGGGGAGGGATGTTCAGGGGCGCCGGCAGCAGGCGCTGCAGGCGGGATTCGGGACGCGAGACAGACATCGAGGTGATTTTGATCGTGTTCTTCTGATTGTAAAAAGAAAGCCCAGCGCGACCGGCCTGGGCCCTGTGTTGCGCAATGCAGTGGCGCAAGGGGCTCCTTCCTTGGAGAGATGGAAACCGCAAGGTTTCGTGGCCGGCATTGTGCCGGGCGCGGGTGGCGCTGGGCCAATTCAAAAAACTGCGGCTGTACTGCAATTTTTTTGCAGGCTTGATCCGGTCCCTCGGCAGGAACGGATTGATTCAGCGGACCTTGCGGGGCAGCTCGATACTCACTCGCAACCCGCCCAGTGGGCTTTCCAGCAGCGCAATGCGCCCACCCCAGGCCTCGACGATGTCGCGCACGATGCCCAGCCCCAGGCCATGGCCATCGACCTGCTCGTCCAACCGCGAGCCGCGCTCGAGCACTTGCAGGCGTTGCGCCTCAGGGATGCCCGGGCCATCGTCATCGACCATCAACTGGTAGCCCTCGGTGGTGGGCGCGATGCCCAGGCGCACCTCGCTGTCGGCCCATTTGCAGGCGTTGTCCAGCAGGTTGCCGAGCAGCTCCAGTAAATCCTCGCGGTCCCAGGGCAGCAACAGGCCGGGCGGCGCGTCGCGTTCGAGCAGCAAGCCTTCACCATGGATCATCCCCAGCGTCGCCAGCAGCCCGGGCAGTTCAGCGTCGCAATCGAACTGCGCGCCAGGCAAGGCATCGCCGGCCAGGCGCGCGCGGTTGAGTTCGCGGGCGAGGCGTTGCTGGATCTGCTCCAGTTGCTCGCGCATCTGCGCGCGCACCTCGGGCAGCGCCTGCAGGCGTTCGCTGGCAGCCAGGCTGATCAGCACCGCCAGCGGCGTTTTCAAGGCATGACCGAGGTTGCCCAAGGCATTGCGCGAACGACGCAGGCTGTCTTCGGTATGAGTCAGCAGGTGGTTGATCTGGTCCACCAGCGGTTGCAGTTCGCTGGGCACTTCGGCGTCCAGTTGCGAGCGCTGGCCCTGCTGCAACTGGGCGATCTGCTGGCGCGCCCGCTCCAGCGGGCCCAACGAGCGGGTCACGGTGAGGCGTTGCAGCACCAGTACCACTATCAACGCTACCAGCCCCAGGCCGAGGCCGATCTGTTGCATGCGTCGAAAGCCCTCACGCACCGGTGAGTAGTCCTGGGCCACGCTGATTGAGATGTCCTGGCCGAGCCGCCGGTAGTCCCCGCGATAGGCCAGCAGTTGCTGGCCGTCGGGACCGAGTTCGTGGCCATCGTCCAGGCCGGGCTTGCCAGGCTTGGGCATGTCCATGTCCCATAACGATCGGGAGCGCCAGGTACCCTGGTCGAAATCAATGCGGAAGTAGTAGCCCGAGAACGGCTGCTGGTAGGCTGCCGACAGCCGTCGCTCGTCCAACTGCAGGCCGGACGGGCCACGCACCAGCGCCACCAGCAGGTTTTCGCTTTCCTTGCGCAGGCCAGCTTCCAGGTAACGCTGCAGGCCCGCCTCGAACAGCCACAGGGTCAACTGCGCCAGGGCCAGCCCAACCACTACCAGTACCGCCACCAGGCCCAGGCTCAGGCGCGCCTGGATCGACTTCACGCGGCGCTCCCGGCATACACGTAGCCCTGGCCGCGGCGGGTCTCGATCACGCTGCGCCCCAGTTTGCGCCGCAGGTGGTTGACGTGCACTTCCAGCACATTGGAATCACGCTCGGTTTCCCCGTCGTAAAGGTGCTCGGCCAGGTGGCTCTTGGACAGCACCTGCCCCGGATGCAGCATGAAATAGCGCAACAGACGGAACTCGGCGGCGGTGAGCTGGACATCGACACCCTCACGGCTCACGCACTGGCGCGACTCGTCCAGATGCAGGCCGGCCGCTTCCAGTTTCGGCTGGTTGGCCAGCCCCTTGGCCCGGCGCAACAGGGCCTGGATGCGCAGTTGCAGCTCCTCGGGGTGGAAGGGCTTGCTCAGGTAGTCGTCGGCCCCGGCCTTGAGTCCCTCGATACGCTCGGCCCAGGAGCCACGGGCGGTGAGGATCAGCACCGGGGTGGCCAGGCCGCTCGCGCGCCATTGCCCCAGCACTTCGAGCCCCGGCAGCCCAGGCAGGCCCAGATCGAGGATGATCAGGTCGTAGGGTTCGCTCTGGCCCTGGTACACCGCATCGCGGCCATCGGCCAGCCAGTCCACGGCATAACCCTGGCGCTGCAGGGTGGCGGTCAGTTCATCGGCCAGGGGGACATTGTCCTCGACAAGCAGCAGGCGCATTCAGTCGTCTTCCTCGTCTTTGAGCAGCGCGCCGGTGCGGGCGTCGAGCTTGATCTCGCGCACCACGCCTGCCGGGGTCAGCAGTTCGACCTCGTACTCGTAGCGCTCGTGCTTCTCTTCCAGCTCCGCCTCCAGCAGCCGTGCCCCGGGGTAACGTCCCAGGGCGGCTTCGAGCAATTGCTCCAGTGGCAGGATGATGCCCTTTTGCCGAAGCTCCAGGGCTTCATCCTGGTCCAGGTCGCGCGCGGCGGCCAGCGAACAGACGGTCAACAGCGCAAAGGCAAGATAGCGCGCCGTTCGCGGTAGATCGCTCATCAGTTGTCCCGAGCGTCCCGCAGCACTTCACCAGTCTTGGCATCAACGTCCACGTCCCATTCGGCGTTCTGCGCATCACGCAGCTCGACCTTGAGCACATAACGGCCATAGGTGTTTTCCAGCTCGGAATCCTTGATGGTGGAGCCGGGGTGCTTGGCCTTGGCGATGTCTGCGATTTTTTGCAACGACTGAACGGTACCTGCCTTTTCCAGGCCGCTGATCTCGTGAGCCGGCACATCGGCCAAGGCAACGCTCGCGCCAAGCATCAGGGCGGCGGTAGTAACAAGGGCAGTCAAAGTTTTCATGAGGTTCTCTCCTGCGAGATGTGCAATTTGTCTACGGGGTTAAGATTAACCACCGGTCCTTAACTCAACCTGAAAACAGCTGGCCGCATGATAGCGCAGCTTGCGACCTTGTCGCGGCCACGTGGGGCGGTGATGGCATCGCCGCCTCGCGATAAAGCCCTATACTGTCCGCCTGCCCTGCCCGAGACCCCGCCATGAGCGCCATCCACATCAAGTACCCCGCCCTGACCTTCAAGGCCGGCCAGCGCGCCTTGCGGCAGATCCGCGAGCGCGGCCTGCTGGCCGCCGATGTCGGCGTGCTGCCGGGCGCCGCCGGTGGCCCCAAGCCCTTGGGAATCCAGGGCCTGGACCTGGCGCTGTTCGGTGAATGGCTGCCGACGGCACCACGGCAACGGGCATTGATCGGCGCCTCGATCGGCTCCTGGCGTTTCGCCAGTGCCTGCCTCGACGACCCGGTGGCCGGCATCCGCCGCCTGGGCGAGCTGTATACCGAGCAGGATTTCGCCAAGGGCGTGACCCCCAGGGAAATCAGCCAGAGCTGCCAACGCATGCTCGACGACCTGCTGCAGGGCCGCGATGGGCAGATCCTCGCCAACCCGCACTATCGCCTGAACATCCTGGTGGTGAAGAGCCACGGCCAACTCGCCCACGACCACCGCGCACGCCTGGGGGTGGGGCTGGGCTCGGTGATCGCCAGCAACCTGCTGGGCCGCTCGCACCTGGCGCGGCACTTCGAGCGGGTTATCCTGCACGATGAACGTGCCGCGCCGCCGCTGGAGGCGCTCACCGACTTCCCTTCGCGCAGCCTACCGCTGGACCTGGCCAACCTGCGCCACGCCCTGCTCGCCTCGGGCTCGATCCCGATGGTCATGGAGGGTGTGCGCGACATCCCCGGCGCGGGTGCCGGCACCTACCGCGACGGCGGTTTGCTCGACTACCACCTGGACCTGCCCTACCGGGGCGACGACCTGGTGCTCTACCCGCACTTCACCGACAAGGTGGTGCCCGGCTGGTTCGACAAGGCCCTGCCCTGGCGCAAGGGCAACGCCACACGCCTGCAGAATGTGTTGCTGATGACCCCGTCGCCGCAGTACCTCGCCGCCCTGCCCTACGGCAAGCTGCCGGATCGCAACGACTTCAAGCGTTTCATGGGCGATGCGCCGAGCCGCAAGCGCTACTGGTACAAGGCCATCGCCGAAAGCCGGCGCCTGGGCGACGAACTGCTGGAGCTGATCGCCACCGGGCGGTTGCAGGATCAGTTGCAAGCCTTGTAGCGGGCATGCTGGTAGACTGCGCGCATCGTTGATTCACACAGAGTTATGCCAGCGTGGAAATTTTCAAAGAGTTCACATTCGAATCGGCCCACCGCCTGCCCAACGTCCCTGCCGGCCACAAGTGCGGCCGCCTACATGGCCATTCGTTCAAGGTCGCCCTGCACCTGACCGGCCCGCTCGATCCGCACACCGGCTGGATCCGCGACTTCTCCGAGATCAAGGCGATCTTCAAGCCGATCTACGAGCAGCTGGACCACAACTACCTTAACGATATTCCCGGCCTGGAAAACCCCACCAGCGAAGTGATCGCCAAGTGGATCTGGGATCAGGTCAAGCCGCTGCTGCCGGAACTGTCGAAGGTGCGCATTCACGAGACCTGCACCAGCGGGTGCGAGTACACCGGGGACTGAACAGCCGCTCAGGTTTTCGGCCTAGGGTGTGGCGGCACGGGCACTTCGTGCACCTCCAGGCTTACCATTCCCCTGACCCCTTTCCAATCATCGAGGTACGACCGGGTCAAATCGCTGATGCGCCGCACGGCCTTGCCTTTTGGGCTGTACCACTGCAGATTGCAGCGCCGTGCGCCAGACGCCAAGCTTGCAGGATCGAGGCCTTCCAGCTGCCAAAGCGGCGCCGTAGGCTCATACCACCGGTAGGGCTCGGTCGGCACGTCGTACATGCCCAGGTAGCCATCGATGTTGGTATCCAGCACCCGCTCCAGCCTTGGCCAGAGCTCCAACGTGGCTCCCGAGTAAGCCGGCCGGATGTCGTAGGCGTACTGCTCGCCGAGCGCGTACACGCCGAACCAGAACGTATTGCACAATATTTTATCGGACTGGCGCGGCGGCTCGGGCTCGCATCGTACCCACCCATCATCACGGTCGCCGCTGTCGAACGTGACCCAGACAGGCATTGCCTCGGAGGCCGCCGGCGGCCAGTGGCGACAATCCAGGCGCTTGTCCTCATGCTGCCACCAGCAGCGTGCGTTGAAACACAACATGGGTTGGAACTGGTAGTAACTCAAGATGACTCTCCCGACCGTGAGTAGAGAGTCATCCTCGCCAGACCTGCCCACGCAAGGCAGAGGGAAACAGGTTACTCACCGATCTGCTGCAGAAACGCCGGCGCGATGTAGCGCTGGTAATGCGCCTCGGAGAGCAAAAAGAATTCCCGGTCGATGGCGTCGCGCAGCTGGGGCAGCTCCCAGTCGCGGAACTCCGGCAGCAAGGCCATCCCGTAGGCCTCCAGGTCGCGAATCATCCGCGCCCCGCGGGCGATCAGCTGGTAGGCCCAGCAATATTCCGACTGCTGTGCCACATAGCGGATCGAACGCTGTTCGAGCTGCTCGCGCAAGCGCGCTTTGTCGAACACTTCCAGCTTGGCCATCATCACCTGCACCAGCAGTTGCTCCAGGCGCAGCCACACGGCGCGCTTCTGCTCGTCGTCGTAGCCATTCCAGTGGATCACTTCGTGGTGGAAGCGCTTGCAGCCGCGGCAAACCAGGTCTCCGTAGACGGTAGAGCAGAGGCCGACGCAAGGCGTCTTGATGGATTGGTTGGACATGAAAAAACAACGGCTTGGCGGTGGAACACGGCCCCATGTTAGCCCTTTGTCTAACCAGGGTCACCCGTTAAAGTCTTCTTCGCCGCCTTACTTTCGGCTAATTTTTGCCGTAGAATCACTCCGCCTTTTCAAGGCAACCATGTCCGTTGGAAGCTGTTTTCAAAGCGTCACGAGCACAGTTCATCCGGTAGAACGGCGTTGGCCCTGTCCATGCGAGCGCATGGCCACGGCCAACCCCTCATCAGCCTTCCGTTCTACAGGCGTAAAACTTTGAAAACAGCTTCTGTAAGGATTCTCTGCGACCCTGGCTTGCCGGCTCAAAAAGCCGTCTTAAGCGCATGGGTGCAGGAGAATGCTGGATGAGCGTCCCGGACTCCCTTTAGGGACCACTGATGAGGGTAATAACTGTGCTTGAAGCCTACCGCAAACATATCGAAGAGCGTGCCGCTCTGGGTATCGTGCCCCAGCCGCTGAACGCCGAACAAACTGCAGGCCTGGTCGAGCTGCTGAAAAACCCGCCGGCCGGCGAAGAAGCCTTCCTCGTAGACCTGATCACCAACCGCGTTCCGCCAGGAGTGGACGAAGCCGCCTACGTCAAGGCCGCTTTCCTCTCCGCTGTCGCCAAGGGTGAAGCCAAGTCGCCGCTGATCGACCGCAAGCACGCCACCGAGCTGCTGGGTACCATGCAGGGTGGCTACAACATCGAAACGCTGGTCGCGCTGCTGGACGACGCCGAACTGGGCGCCGTCGCGGCCGAACAGCTCAAGCACACCCTGCTGATGTTCGATGCCTTCCACGACGTGGCCGAAAAAGCCAAGGCTGGCAATGCCCACGCCAAGGCCGTGCTGGAATCCTGGGCTGCCGGCGAGTGGTTCACCTCGCGCCCGGCGATCGCCGACAAGTACACCCTGACCGTGTTCAAGGTGCCTGGCGAAACCAACACCGACGACCTGTCCCCTGCCCCGGACGCCTGGTCGCGCCCAGACATCCCGCTGCATGCCCTGGCCATGCTGAAAATGGCCCGCGACGGCATCGAGCCTTCGCAGCCTGGTTCGGTCGGCCCGCTGGCGCAGATCGAAGCGGTCAAGGCCAAGGGCTTCCCGGTCGCCTACGTCGGTGACGTGGTCGGTACCGGTTCCTCGCGTAAATCCGCCACCAACTCGGTGCTTTGGTTCTTCGGCGACGACATCCCGTATGTACCGAACAAGCGCGCCGGTGGTTTCTGCTTCGGCACCAAGATTGCCCCGATCTTCTACAACACCATGGAAGACGCCGGCGCCCTGCCGATCGAATTCGACTGCACCAACCTGGGCATGGGCGACGTCATCGACGTTTACCCTTACAAAGGTGAAGTACGCCGTCACGGCAGCGACGAACTGGTCACCAGCTTCGAGCTGAAGACCGAAGTGCTGCTGGACGAAGTCCGCGCTGGCGGTCGCATCCCGCTGATCGTCGGCCGTGGCCTGACCGAGAAAGCCCGTGCTGAGCTGGGCCTGGCCCCATCGGACCTGTTCAAGAAGCCAGAGCAACCTGCCGCTTCGACCAAGGGCTTCACCCTGGCGCAGAAGATGGTCGGTCGCGCCTGCGGTCTGCCGGAAGGCCAGGGCGTGCGCCCAGGTGCCTACTGCGAGCCGAAGATGACCACCGTCGGTTCCCAGGACACCACTGGCCCGATGACCCGCGACGAGCTGAAAGACCTGGCGTGCCTGGGCTTCTCCGCCGACCTGGTAATGCAGTCGTTCTGCCACACCGCGGCCTATCCGAAGCCGATCGACGTCACCACCCACCACACCCTGCCAGACTTCATCCGCACCCGTGGCGGCGTGTCGCTGCGCCCGGGCGACGGCATCATCCACAGCTGGCTGAACCGCATGCTGATGCCTGACACCGTCGGCACCGGTGGCGACTCGCACACCCGCTTCCCGATCGGCATCTCGTTCCCGGCAGGCTCGGGCCTCGTGGCCTTCGCCGCTGCCACCGGCGTCATGCCGCTGGACATGCCGGAGTCGATCCTGGTGCGCTTCAAGGGCAAGCTGCAGCCTGGCATCACCCTGCGTGACCTGGTCCATGCCATCCCTTACTACGCTATCCAGAAAGGCCTGCTGACCGTCGAGAAGAAAGGCAAGAAGAACGCCTTCTCCGGCCGCATCCTGGAGATCGAAGGCCTCAACGACCTGACCGTCGAGCAAGCCTTCGAGCTGTCCGACGCCTCGGCCGAACGCTCCGCCGCCGGTTGCACCATCAAGCTGCCGGAGAAGGCCATCGCCGAATACCTGCAGTCCAACATCACCCTGCTGCGCTGGATGATCGGCGAAGGCTACGGCGATGCCCGCACCCTGGAGCGCCGCGCCCAGGCCATGGAAGCCTGGCTGGCCAAGCCTGAGCTGCTGTCGGCCGACGCCGATGCCGAATACGCCGAAATCATCGAAATCGACCTGGCCGACGTCAAGGAGCCTGTGCTCTGCGCGCCGAACGACCCGGACGACGCCCGCCTGCTGTCCTCGGTACAGGGCGAGAAGATCGACGAAGTGTTCATCGGTTCGTGCATGACCAACATTGGTCACTTCCGCGCCGCCGGCAAGCTGCTGGACAAGGTCAAGGGCGGTATCCCGACCCGTCTGTGGCTGGCCCCGCCAACCAAGATGGACGCTCACCAGCTGACCGAAGAAGGCTACTACGGCATCTACGGCAAGGCCGGCGCGCGCATGGAAATGCCAGGCTGCTCGCTGTGCATGGGTAACCAGGCACGTGTACAGACCGGTTCGACCGTGGTCTCCACCTCGACCCGTAACTTCCCGAACCGTCTGGGCGACGCCACCAACGTGTACCTGGCCTCGGCCGAGCTGGCTGCTGTCGCTTCGATCATCGGCAAGCTGCCGACCGTTGAAGAGTACATGCAGTACGCCAAGGACATCGACAGCATGGCTGCCGACGTCTACCGCTACCTGAGCTTCGACCAGATCGCCGAGTTCCGCGAAGCCGCGGCCAACGCCAAGATCCCGGTGGTTCAGGCGTAAGCAGCTGCAAGTGGTAAATTACAAGTGGTAAGAAGAGGCCCCGGTAGCGATACCGGGGCTTTTTTGTTAGAACCGCCGGCCTCATCGCTGGCAAGCCAGCTCCCACAAGATCGCGCAGTGCTCAAGGTCTGCGCTAAACCTGTGGGAGCTGGCTTGCCAGCGATGAGGCCGCAACAGACAACATCAAATCACGAACAGATCGACAAACCTGTGCACGGGCATGGCCTCCAGCCTCGCCTGGTCCTTGCACAACGCCACGATTTCCTCACAGCGCTGGCGCACGTAGCGCGTCGCCAGGTTCTCCCTGAACTTCGCCTCCAGCAACGGCATCCCCTCCTTCCGCCGGCGTCGATGCCCGATCGGGTACTCCACCACCACCTGCGGCGTGTGACTGCCATCCTTGAAGAACACCTGCACGCCATTGGCAATGGAACGCTTGTCGGCCTCCAGGTACTCGCGGCTGAAGCGCGGTTCCTCGACGATCACCATCTTCTCGCGCAGGCGGTCGATGCTCGGGTGCGCGGCATGGAAGGCATCTTCGTAGTGCTCGGCCACCAGGTCACCGAATATCAACGGCACCGCCGTCATGTATTGCAGGCAGTGGTCGCGGTCCGCGGCATTGGCCAGCGGCCCTTCCTTGGAAATGATGCGGATCGCCGATTCGTGGGTGGTGATGACGATGCGGTCTATCTCGTGCAGGCGGTTGCGCACCTGCGGGTGCAGGATCACCGCAGCTTCGCAGGCCGTCTGGGCATGAAATTCGGCGGGGAAGCTGATCTTGAACAGCACGTTTTCCATCACATAGCTGCCCAGCGGCTGCGGCAGGCGCAGTTCACGCCGCGCCTCGGGCTTGAGCGCCAGGTCCTTGTTGGTGTGGCTGAACGACACGTCGTAGAACCCCCACTGCCTGGCGGTCAGCGCAGCGGGCACACCCATCTCGCCGCGCAGCGCGATATCGGCCAGGCGCACGCCACGACTGGAGGCATCCCCCGCCGCCCACGACTTGCGCGAGCCGGCGTTGGGCGCATGACGGTAGGCGCGCAGGGCCTGACCATCGACGAAGGCGTGAGAGAGTGCCGAAAGCAATTGTTCGCGGCTGGCGCCCATGAGCTTGGCACACACTGCTGTCGAGGCGACCTTGACCAACAGCACATGGTCCAGGCCAACCCGGTTGAAGGAGTTCTCCAGCGCCAGCACGCCCTGGATCTCGTGGGCCATGACCATGGCATCGAGCACCTCGCGCATGGCCAGGGGCGCCTCGCCATTGGCCACGCGTTTTTGCGACAGGTGATCGGTGACCGCCAGGATGCCACCAAGGTTGTCCGAAGGATGGCCCCACTCCGCCGCCAGCCAGGTGTCGTTGTAGTCCAGCCAGCGGACGATGCAGCCGATGTCCCAGGCCGCCTTGACCGGATCGAGGCGGTAGCTGGTGCCTGGCACGCGGGCGCCGTGGGGGACAATCGTGCCTTCGACCAACGGCCCCAGGTGCTTGGTGCACTCGGGAAAGCGCAGGGCCAAAAGGCCGCAGCCCAGGGTGTCCATCAGGCAGTGGCGGGCGGTGTTCAGCGCCTCGGAGGACTCGACGCGGTAGCCGAGCACATAGTCGGCGAGGGTCTGCAGGACCTGGTCGTAGTCGGGACGGGTGTTGAGGTCTACGTTTGCGCTCATTCGTGGCTCCTTGATAACAGGGGCCGCAAAGCGGCCCCGCTCAACGAATGCCGAGCACTACTGATGCCTTAGAAACTATCACCGGGCACGCGCACCCAGCCCTCCATCAGCACCCGAGCGCTTCGGCTCATGATTGCCTTGGTCACGGTCCATTGCCCGTCCACCTGACGCGCCTCGGCCCCGACCCGCAGTGTCCCGGACGGATGGCCGAAACGCACGGCACTTCGTTCTCCGCCACCGGCAGCCAGGTTGACCAGCGTCCCGGGAATCGCCGCGGCGGTACCGATGGCCACCGCTGCGGTGCCCATCATCGCGTGGTGCAGCTTGCCCATCGACAGCGCACGCACCAGCAAGTCGATCTCTTCGGCAGGCACGGCTTTGCCACTGGAGGCAGTGTAGGTGCTCGGCGCCGCGACGAACGCCACTTTCGGCGTGTGCTGGCGCCCGGCGGCCTGGTCGATATGTTCGATCAGCCCCATGCGCACGGCACCATGGGCACGGATGGTCTCGAAACGCTGCAACGCGGCGGCATCGCCGTTGATGGCGTCCTGCAACTCGCTGCCGGTATAGCCGATATCAGCGGCATTGACGAAGATGGTCGGGATACCGGCATTGATCAAGGTCGCCTTGAAGGTACCGACGCCCGGCACCTCAAGGTCGTCGACCAGGTTGCCGGTGGGGAACATCGCCCCGCCCCCGCCCTCCTCGTCGGCGGCCGGGTCAAGGAACTCCAGCTGCACCTCGGCGGCCGGGAAGGTCACGCCGTCGAGCTCGAAATCGCCGGTTTCCTGCACCTCGCCTTCGGTGATCGGTACATGGGCGATGATGGTCTTGCCGATATTGGCCTGCCAGATCCGCACGGTAGCGATGCCGTTGCGTGGAATACGGCTTGCATCGACCAGACCGCCACTGATGGCGAACGAGCCGACCGCCGCGGACAGGTTGCCGCAGTTGCCGCTCCAGTCGACGAAGGCCTTGTCGATCGAGACCTGGCCGAACAGGTAGTCGACGTCGTGGTCGGGCTTGATGCTTTTAGACAGGATCACCGTCTTGCTGGTGCTGGAGGTGGCGCCACCCATGCCGTCGATCTGCTTGCCGTACGGATCGGGGCTGCCGATCACCCGCAGCAGCAGGGCGTCGCGGGCCGGGCCTGGGACCTGCGCGCGCTCGGGCAAGTCTTGCAGCCGGAAGAACACGCCTTTGCTGGTACCACCACGGATGTAGGTGGCGGGGATTTTTACCTGTGGTGCATGTGCCATGGTTATTGTTCCTTATCCGTCCGTGGGAGCGGGCTTGCCCCGCGATGGCGATGTCTTGGCCATCGCAGGGCACGCCCGCTCCCACGAACCGCTATGCATTCATCTGCGTTATGCAGTGCCTTCCAGGAAGTCCTGGGCAAAGCGCTGCAACACCCCACCCGCCTCATAGATCGATACCTCTTCGGCGGTATCCAGGCGGCAGGTCACCGGCACCTCGACGCGCTCGCCGTTGCGCCGCGTGACCACCAGGGTCAGCGTCGCGCGCGGCTTGCGCTCGCCCAGCACGTCGTAGGTTTCGCTGCCGTCCAGGCCCAAGGTCTTGCGGTCGGTACCCGCCTTGAACTCCAGCGGCAGCACGCCCATGCCCACCAGGTTGGTACGGTGGATGCGCTCGAAGCCCTCGGCGACAATCGCCTCGACGCCCGCCAGACGCACGCCCTTGGCCGCCCAGTCACGGGACGAACCCTGGCCGTAGTCGGCACCAGCAACGATAATCAGCGGCTGCTTGCGCTGCATATAGGTCTCGATGGCCTCCCACATGCGGGTCACCTTGCCTTCCGGCTCGATGCGCGCCAGCGAACCCTGCTTCACGCTGCCGTCGTCCTTGCGCACCATCTCGTTGTACAACTTGGGGTTGGCGAAGGTGGCGCGCTGCGCGGTCAGGTGGTCGCCACGGTGGGTGGCGTAGGAGTTGAAGTCTTCCTCCGGCAGGCCCATCTTCGCCAGGTATTCACCGGCGGCACTATCCAGCAGGATGGCGTTGGACGGCGACAGGTGGTCGGTGGTGATGTTGTCCGGCAGCACCGCCAGCGGGCGCATGCCGCGCAGGGTACGCTCACCGGCCAGGGCGCCTTCCCAGTACGGCGGGCGGCGGATGTAGGTGCTCATCGGACGCCAGTCGTACAGCGGCGCGACCTTCGGCCCCTTGTCTTCCTCGATGGCGAACATCGGGATGTACACCTGGCGGAACTGCTCGGGCTTGACCGAGGCGCGCACCACGGCGTCGATTTCCTCGTCGCTCGGCCAGATGTCCTTGAGGCGGATTTCCTTGCCGTCGACCACGCCCAGCACGTCCTTCTCGATGTCGAAACGGATGGTACCGGCGATGGCGTAGGCCACCACCAGCGGCGGTGACGCGAGGAACGCCTGCTTGGCGTAGGGGTGGATACGCCCGTCGAAGTTGCGGTTGCCCGACAGCACGGCGGTGGCGTACAGGTCGCGATCGATGATCTCCTGCTGGATCAACGGGTCCAGCGCGCCGGACATGCCGTTGCAGGTGGTGCAGGCGAAGGCGACGATGCCGAAGCCCAGTTGCTCCAGCTCCTGCTCCAGGCCGGCTTCCTTCAGGTACAGCTGCACCGCCTTGGAGCCCGGCGCGAGCGACGACTTGACCCACGGTTTGCGCACCAGGCCAAGCTTGTTGGCGTTGCGTGCGATAAGGCCAGCGGCGATCACGTTGCGCGGGTTGCTGGTGTTGGTGCAGCTGGTGATGGCGGCAATGATCACCGCGCCATCCGGCATCTGCCCCGGCACCTCTTGCCATTGTCCAGCAATGCCCTTGGCTGCCAGGTCGCTGGTGGCCACGCGGGCATGCGGGTTGGACGGGCCTGCCATGTTACGCACCACGCTCGACAGGTCGAAGCTCAGGGTGCGCTCATACTCGGCCTTGGCCAGGCTGTCGGCCCACAGGCCGGCGACCTTGGCGTAGGTTTCCACCAACTGCACCTGCTGGTCATCGCGGCCGGTCAGCTTGAGGTAGTCGATGGTCTGCTGGTCGATGGCGAACATCGCCGCGGTGGCGCCGTACTCCGGAGCCATGTTGGAGATGGTGGCACGGTCGCCCAGGGTCAGCGCGCTGGCGCCAGCACCGTGGAATTCGAGGTAGGCGCCGACCACCTTCTGCTTGCGCAGGAACTCGGTCAAGGCCAGTACCAGGTCGGTAGCGGTGATGTTCGGCGCCAGGCGCCCGGTCAGCTCGACGCCGACGATCTCCGGCAGGCGCATCCACGAGGCGCGGCCGAGCATGACGTTTTCGGCCTCCAGGCCACCGACACCGATGGCGATCACGCCCAGGGCGTCGACATGCGGGGTGTGGCTGTCGGTGCCGACGCAGGTGTCGGGGTAGGCCACGCCGCGGTCGTTGTGGATCACCGGCGACATCTTCTCCAGGTTGATCTGGTGCATGATGCCGTTGCCCGGCTGGATCACATCGACGTTCTTGAACGCCTGCTTGGTCCAGTTGATGAAGTGGAAACGGTCCTCATTGCGGCGGTCTTCGATGGCGCGGTTCTTGTCGAACGCCTGCGGGTCGAAGCCGCCGCATTCCACGGCAAGCGAATGGTCGACGATCAGTTGCACCGGCACCACCGGATTGACCGCGGCCGGATCGCCGCCTTTTTCAGCGATGGCGTCGCGCAGCCCGGCGAGGTCGACCAGGGCGGTCTGGCCAAGGATGTCGTGGCACACCACGCGGGCCGGGAACCAGGGGAAGTCGAGGTCGCGCTTGCGCTCGATCAGTTGCTCGAGCGATGCATCGAGGGTGGCCGGATCGCAGCGGCGCACCAGGTTTTCGGCCAGTACGCGGGAGGTATAAGGCAAGCCGTCGTAAGCGCCGGGCTTGATCGCCTCGACCGCGGCACGGGCGTCGAAGTAGTCCAGGGCGGTGCCTGGCAGGTTCTTGCGGAATGCGGTGTTCATATCGTTATCAGGCTCACGGTATTCGGTTTGCAGGTCAGGCCTTGGGGGCGCTGCGCACCCCATCGCCGGCAAGCCGGCTCCCACAGCAACGCATGGACATTGTGGGAGCCGGCTTGCCGGCGAAAGGGCTGCATGGCAGCCCCAGCGGTCGTTGCCTCAGCGCTGCTCGATCGGCACGAACTCGCGCTGCTCGACGCCGGTGTACTCGGCACTCGGGCGGATGATGCGGTTGTTGGCGCGCTGCTCGAACACGTGCGCGGCCCAGCCGGTCAGGCGCGAGCAGACGAAGATCGGGGTGAACAGCTTGGTCGGGATGCCCATGAAGTGGTACGCCGAAGCATGGTAGAAGTCGGCATTGGGGAACAGGCGCTTCTGCTCCCACATGGTCTTGTCGATGGCTTCGGAGACCGGGTACAGGACCTTGTCGCCCACCTCGTCGGCCAACTGCTTCGCCCAGCCCTTGATCACTTCGTTGCGCGGGTCGGACTCTTTGTAGATGGCATGACCGAAGCCCATGATCTTGTCCTTGCGTTCGAGCATGCGCAGCAGCTCGGCAGTGGCTTCCTGCGGGCTCTGGAAGCGCTCGATCAGCTCCATGGCGGCTTCGTTGGCGCCACCGTGCAGCGGGCCGCGCAGCGAGCCGATGGCGGCGGTGACGCAGGAGTACAGATCGGACAGGGTCGAGGCACAGACCCGGGCGGTGAAGGTCGAGGCGTTGAATTCGTGCTCGGCGTAGAGGATCAGCGAGACGTTCATCACCTTGACGTGCAGCTCGCTCGGTTTCTTGCCGTGCAGCAGGTGCAGGAAGTGGCCGCCGAGGGTGTCTTCGTCGCTGCTGCAGTCGATACGCACGCCGTGGTGGGTGTAGCGGTACCAGTAGCACATCACCGCCGGGAACAACGCCAGCAGGCGGTCGGTCTTGTCGCGCTGGGCGTCGAAGGTCAGCTCCGGCTCCAGAGTGCCGAGCACCGAGCAGCCGGTGCGCATCACGTCCATCGGGTGGGCATCGCGCGGAATGCGCTCGAGCACTTCCTTCAAGGCTTGTGGCAGGTCGCGCAGGCCCTTGAGCTTGTGCTTGTAATCGGCCAGCTCGGCCTTGCTCGGCAGCTCGCCGTAGAGCAGCAGGTAGGCCACTTCCTCGAACTCGGCGCCTGCGGCCAGGTCGCGCACGTCATAGCCGCGGTAGGTCAGGCCGGCACCGGCCTGGCCGACGGTCGACAGCGCGGTCTGGCCGGCCACCTGGCCACGCAGGCCCGCGCCACTGAGTACTTTTGCTTCGGCCATGGTGTTTCTCCTTTCTTGAATTTGTTATCGAAGTCTTGCTGGCTAATCCTGGCGGGTTGTACCGGCCTGATGGCGGGGCAAGCCCGCTCTCACCAGGCCGGTACGGGCATTCGCTTACCCTTTCTTCTGCGCGAACAACGCATCGAGGCTCTGCTCGAAGGCGTGATAGCCGATGGCATCGTAGAGCTCCATGCGGGTCTGCATGGTGTCGATCACGTTCTTCTGCGTGCCGTCGCGGCGCAGCGCGGTGTAGACGTTCTCTGCCGCCTTGTTCATGGCGCGGAAGGCCGACAGCGGGTAGAGCACCAGCGACACGTCGACCGACGCCAATTCCTCGGTGGTGTACAGCGGCGTGGCGCCGAACTCGGTGATATTGGCCAGGATCGGCGCCTTCACCCGGTCGGCGAAGGTCTTGTACATGTGCAACTCGGTGATCGCCTCGGGGAAGATCATGTCGGCGCCGGCCTCGATGCAGGCGGCGGCGCGATCCAGCGCGGCGTTCAGGCCTTCCACCGCCAGGGCGTCGGTACGGGCCATGATCACGAAGCTGTCGTCGCTGCGTGCATCCACGGCCGCCTTGATGCGGTCGACCATCTCCTGCTGCGAGACGATCTCCTTGTTCGGGCGGTGACCGCAGCGCTTGGCGCCGACCTGGTCCTCGATATGGATGGCGGCGGCGCCGAACTTGCTCATCGACTTGACAGTGCGGGCGACGTTGAAGGCCGAGGCGCCGAAGCCGGTGTCGACATCCACCAGCAGCGGCAGGTCGCACACATCGGTGATGCGCCGCACGTCGGTGAGCACATCGTCCAGGCCGCTGATGCCCAGGTCCGGCAGGCCCAGGGAGCCGGCGGCGACACCACCACCGGAGAGGTAGATGGCCTTGAAACCGGCGCGCTTGGCCAGCAGGGCGTGGTTGGCGTTGATGGTCCCGACCACCTGCAGCGGATGTTCGGCGGCGACCGCGTCACGGAAACGCTGGCCGGGCGTGCTCTTCACTGTCATGACTCACCTCGTGGGCTATTGTTGTCGGCACCCTGGTAGTGGCGCTCGATATTGCGTTTGGACGCGCCGATGTGGCGGCGCATCAGGAGTTCTGCAAGCTCACCGTCGCGGGCTTCGATGGCATCGAGGATACGGTGGTGCTCGGCGAAGGCCTGGCGCGGGCGGTTGGGCGTGGAGGAGAACTGGATGCGGTACATGCGCACCAGCTGGTACAGCTCGCCGCAGAGCATCTTGTACAAGGTCTGGTTGCCGCTGCCCTGGATGATCCGGTAGTGGAAGTCGTAGTCGCCTTCCTGCTGGTAATAGCCCTGCCCGGCCTGGAACGCGGCATCGCGCTCATGGGTATCGAGCACATGGCGCAGCTCGTCGATGGCGGCCTGGCTCATGCGCTCGGCGGCCAGGCGGCAGGCCATGCCTTCGAGCGATTCGCGGATTTCGTACAGCTCGATCAGCTCGGCGTGGCTCAGCGACACCACCCGAGCGCCGACATGGGGCACGCGCACCAGCAGGCGCTGGCCTTCGAGGCGGTGAATGGCTTCGCGCAGCGGGCCACGGCTGATGCCGTAGGTACGCGCAAGCTCAGGCTCGGAAATCTTGCTGCCGGGGGCGATCTCGCCCTTGACGATGGCGGCCTGGATACGCCGGAAGACATGCTCCGAGAGGGTCTCGGTCTCGTCCTGCGGCAGTGCCACGGCCTGGGATGCATCCAGCATGATTGTCGACACCTTTAAAATCAATGACGGCAAAACTAGCTAAACAGAGAGCTACAGTCAAAGACAAAAAGAACATTGTCGACAATCGTCTAATAACGAACTAACCAAGCCCACCCGCGGTCAGATCGCGGGCGCGCTGGCGTCAAGGCACCGGCGTGATAGAATGCCGCGCTCCTTCGGGAGCATGGATAGTGTGTCTGTCATCATTTCATGCCCATGACAGATCAATGAGGACGCTTGGCCAGTCGCCTTGCCCTGAACTTTGCACAGCACCGCGCCAGGATTATGAGACTCAAACCCGCTTCATTGCTGCTCTGCCTGACCCTGCTGCCGGCACTCGCGCCCGCGGCCGAAAAGACCGTGTACGGTCTCAATGAATACGCCCGCCTGGGCGACCTTGACCTGGAAGTGGCAGCCAAGCTCGACACCGGCGCCAAGACCGCCTCGCTCAGCGCCCGCGACATCAAGCGCTTCAAGCGCAACGGCGAGAGCTGGGTGCGCTTCTACCTGGCCATCGACGCCGCGCACAAGCACCCCATCGAACGCCCTCTGGCCCGCGTCAGCAAGATCAAGCGCCGCGCCGGGGACTATGACGCCGATTCGGGCAAGGCCTACACTGCCCGCCCGGTCATCGAACTCGACATCTGCATGGGCCAGACGCGACGCACCATCGAGGTCAACCTCACCGACCGCAGCGCCTTCCAGTTCCCGCTGCTGATCGGCTCCGAGGCCCTCAAGCACTTCGGTGCGCTGGTCGACCCAAGCCTTAAATACGCGGCCGGCAAACCTGCCTGTGCCACCGAAGCTACCAAAGCAGAGTAATTCCGATGCGCTCTCTTACCCTCCACCTGAAAGTCCTGATCACCATCCTGGTGGTGCTGGGCATCGCGATCACGGCCTACCAGATCTTCGCCCTCGGCATCCCGGTGACCGAGGACGAGACCGATGACCTGTGGAACATCGACGCCAAGGTCGAGTTCGTTGCCAGCGCCAAGGACCCGGTCAAGGTGCAGATGTTCGTGCCCCCGCTGAACCGTGACTACGTGAGCCTCAACGAGAGCTTCATCTCCAACAACTACGGGGTCAGCGTCAACCGCGCCGACGGCAACCGCAAGGTGACCTGGTCGGCCCGTCGCGCCAGCGGCAACCAGACCCTCTACTACCGCCTGGTGCTGACCAAGCGCTACAGCAACGAGAAGGCCAAGATCAAAGGCCCGACCTTCCGCGACAGCCTGGCCGTCGAAGGCCCGGAGAAGATTGCCGCCGAGGCGCTGATGGCACCGATTCGCCAGCATTCGGCTGACGTCGAGACCTTCGTCAGCGAGACCATCAAGCGGGTCAACAACGCCAACGACGACAACGCCAAGCTGCTGCTGGCCGGCGACAACTCGCCGCTGAAGAAAGCCCAGGTCATCGACCTGCTGCTGTCCATCGCCCACGTTCCGCTGGAGAAGGTCCACACCATCCGCCTGGTGGCCGACACCCCGCAGAGCCCTGAACTGTGGCTGCGCAGCTTCAACGGCAACGACTGGCTGTACTTCAACCCGGAGACCGGCGAACAGGGCCTGCCCAGCGACCGCCTGCTGTGGTGGACCGGCGACGACAACCTGATCACCGTCGATGGCGGCAAGAAGGCCACCGTCACCTTCAGCATGAACAACAGCGAGATGAACGCCATCCGCCTGGCCAAGCTGACCGACGAGAACACCGACGCCGACTTCCTCGAGTACTCGCTGTACGGCCTGCCGCTACAGACCCAGCAGACCTTCATGATCATGGTGATGATCCCGATCGGCGTGCTGGTGATCCTGGTGCTGCGCAACCTGATCGGCATCCAGACCCTGGGCACCTTCACCCCGGTACTGATCGCCCTGGCCTTCCGCGAGACGCAACTGGGCTTCGGCATCATCCTGTTCACGGTGATCACCGCCCTTGGCCTGTCGCTGCGCTCGTACCTGGAACACCTCAAGTTGCAGATGCTGCCGCGCCTGTCGGTGGTGCTGACCTTCGTCGTGGTGCTGATCGCCGCCATCAGCCTGTTCAGCCACAAGCTGGGCCTGGAGCGCGGGCTGTCGGTGGCGCTGTTCCCGATGGTGATCCTGACCATGACCATCGAACGCCTGTCGATCACCTGGGAAGAGCGTGGCGGCGGCCATGCCATGAAGGTAGCCATCGGCACCCTGTTCGCCGCCTCCATCGCGCACCTGCTGATGACCGTGCCGGAAGCCGTGTACTTCGTCTTCACCTTCCCGGCGGTGCTGCTGATCCTGGTGGGCTTCATGCTGGCGATGGGTCGCTACCGCGGCTACCGCCTGACCGAGCTCGTGCGCTTCAAGGCATTCCTGAAGAAGGCTGACGCCTGATGTTCGGCCTGATCAAGACCTGGAAAGCCCTGGAGGCCCGGGGCATCATGGGTATCAACCGGCGCAACGCGGACTACGTGTTGAAGTACAACAAGCGCCACCTGTACCCGATCGTCGACGACAAGATCATCACCAAGGAGCGCGCCCTGGCGGCCGGGATCCATGTCCCGGAGATGTACGGCATCATCGAGACCGAGAAGCAGATCGAGAAGCTCGACGAGATCATCGGCGGGCGCAGCGACTTCGTCATCAAGCCGGCCCAGGGCGCCGGTGGTGACGGCATCCTGGTGATCGCCGACCGCTTCGAGGACCGCTACCGCACGGTCTCGGGCAAGATCATCAGCCATGAGGAGATCGAGCACCAGATCTCCAGCATCCTTACCGGCCTGTATTCGCTGGGCGGGCACCGCGACCGTGCGCTGATCGAGTACCGGGTCACCCCGGACCAGATCTTCAAGAGCATCAGCTACGAGGGGGTGCCCGACATCCGCATCATCGTGTTGATGGGCTATCCGGTGATGGCCATGCTGCGCCTGCCGACCCGCCAGTCCGGCGGCAAGGCCAACCTGCACCAGGGCGCCATCGGCGTTGGTGTGGACCTGGCCACCGGCCTGACACTGCGCGGCACCTGGCTGAACAAGATCATCAGCAAGCACCCCGACACCACCAACGCAGTGGACGGCGTGCAACTGCCGAACTGGGACGGTTTCATGAAGCTTGCGGCCAGCTGCTACGAGCTGTGCGGCCTGGGCTATATCGGCGTGGACATGGTGCTGGACCAGGACAAGGGCCCGCTGATCCTCGAACTCAACGCCCGCCCCGGCCTGAACATCCAGATCGCCAACGACTGCGGGCTCACGCAACGCACCCACGCCATCGAGGCGCACCTGGAGATGCTGGCCAAGGAAGGTCGCAGCGAGGATGCCGAGCAGCGCGTGAAGGTCTCGCAAGGCCTGTTCGGGCACGTTCATCCAGGCTGAAACCTCGTAGGAGCGGGCTTGCCCCGCGATTGGCATAAAGGCAGCCTGCGCTATCGCGGGGCAAGCCCGCTCCCACGACCCCTGTCTTTGCGCAACATCTAAATGTCGCTGCCAGCGCTAGGCGCATCCCCCCCACAGGTCTACAATCGCCCTCCTCGCTTTTTCATCGCCGTCCACTCTGATGCCGACCTGTACGCTGCACCCCCTGCCCTACCAGCCCGACCCCGCCTTCTACTTCGAACGCCTGCGCCGCGCGCCCGGCGCGATCCTGCTCGACAGCGCCCGTCCAAGCGCCGAACGGGGTCGCTACGATCTGCTCAGCGCCTGGCCCCTGCAACAGCTGCAGGCACGCACCGATGAAAACGGCCAGGCTTATCTGCAACGCCTGCGCCAGGCATTGGTGGACCTGGGGGAAGCCCAGCTGCCCGACGGCATCGAACTGCCCTTCGCCGGCGGCTTGATCGGCTACCTGAGCTACGATTTCGGCCGGCGCCTGGAGCATCTGCCCGCCTTGGCGGCCGACGACCTCAAGCTGCCTGATGCGCAGCTCGGGCTGTATGCGTGGGCATTGGTGACCGACCATCGACTGGGCAGCAGCCAACTGGTGCTCCACCCCAGCCTGCCCCAAGCCGAGCGGCAGCGCCTGATCGCGATCTTCGAAGCCAGCCCCTCGGCCGAATCGACTGACTTTCAGTTGCTCGCGCCGATGACCGGCGATCTTCACGCCGCGCAGTACCGGGCAGCGTTCGACCAGGTCCAGCGCTACATCCAGGCCGGCGACTGCTATCAGATCAACCTTACCCAACGCTTCCGCGCCCCATGCCAGGGCGACCCGTGGCACGCCTACCAGGCCCTGCGCGCCGCCTGCCCAACGCCTTTCTCCGGCTACCAGCAGCTGGATGAAGGCACGGCGCTGCTGAGCTTCTCACCCGAGCGCTTCATCCGTGTCAGCCAGGGCGAGGTCGAGACCCGCCCGATCAAGGGCACTCGGCCGCGCTCCGCCGACCCGCGCGAGGACGCCCGCAACGCCGCCGAATTGCTGGCCAGCGCCAAGGACCGCTCGGAAAACCTGATGATCGTCGACCTGCTGCGCAACGATATCGGTCGCACCTGCCAGACCGGCTCGGTGAAGGTCCCGGAACTGTTCAGCCTGGAGAGCTACCCCAACGTCCATCACCTGGTCAGCAGCGTGGTCGGCCAGCTGGCCGCCGGCAAGGACGCCCTGGACCTGATCGCTGGCAGCTTCCCCGGCGGTTCGATCACCGGCGCGCCGAAGATCCGCGCCATGCAGATCATCGACGAGCTGGAGCCGACGCGCCGGGCGCTGTACTGCGGCTCGCTGCTGTACCTCGACGTGCGCGGCGAGATGGACAGCTCGATCGCCATCCGCAGCCTGCTGGTCAAGGACGGCCAGGTCAGTTGCTGGGGCGGTGGCGCGGTGGTGGCCGATTCGGATTGGCAGGCCGAATACGAAGAGTCGATCGCCAAGGTGCGCGTGCTGATGGAAACGCTGCAAGCCTTGTAGAACTCCGTTGGAGCGTGCTTGCCCCGCGATCGCCAGGCGTCTGCCCCGCCATTTTTTGTTACCATCTGACCACTACGAGCGCACAGCGCCACTCACCCGATGGAAACCGCCTGATGAGCCAACCCTTCGACGTCGCCGCCCTGGCCGCGACCTACGCCAGCAAGTCCCCGCAGGAGATCCTCAAGCTCGCCTTCGAACACTTCGGCGACGACCTGTGGATCTCCTTCAGCGGTGCCGAGGATGTGGTGCTGGTGGACATGGCCTGGAAGCTGAACAAGCAGGTCAAGGTGTTCAGCCTCGATACCGGTCGCCTGCACCCGGAAACCTACCGCTTCATCGACCAGGTGCGCGAGCAGTACAACCTGCCGATCGAAATCCTCAGCCCGGACCGCGCCAAGCTCGACCCGTTCGTCAAGGAAAAGGGCCTGTTCAGCTTCTACAAGGACGGCCACGGCGAGTGCTGCGGCATCCGCAAGATCGAGCCGCTGCGCCGCAAGCTGGCCACCGTCAGCGCCTGGGCCACCGGCCAGCGCCGCGACCAGAGCCCGGGCACCCGCAGCCAAGTGGCTGCCCTGGAGATCGATAGCGCTTTCTCCACCCCCGAACACCCCCTGTACAAGTTCAACCCGCTGGCGCAGATGACCAGCGAGGAAGTCTGGGGCTACATCCGCATGCTCGAGCTGCCCTACAACAGCCTGCATGAGCGCGGCTTCATCAGCATTGGTTGCGAGCCGTGCACCCGCCCGGTGCTGCCGAACCAGCATGAGCGCGAAGGACGTTGGTGGTGGGAGGAGTCGACCCAGAAGGAATGCGGGCTGCACGCGGGCAACCTGATCAGCAAGGCTTGAAAGCAGCTGCAGATCCCTAGCTGCAAGCGACAAGAAAAAAGGAGCAGACCGCGTACGGGCTGCTCTTTCTTGTAGCTTGCAGCTTGCGACTGCTGTCAGTGCACCGGCAACTCGACACCCTCGAACAGCTCTTCGAGCTCCTGCTTGTTATGGCACTGGATCGCCTTGGCCATCACCTCACGGGTCAGGTGCGGGGCGAACTTCTCGATGAAGTCGCACATGAAACCACGCAGGAAGGTGCCGCGACGGAAACCGATCTTGGTGATGCTGGCTTCGAACAGTTCGCTGGCATCCAGGCACACCAGGTCGCTGTCGAGCTTCGGGTCCACCGCCATCTTGGCCACGATACCCACGCCCAGGCCCAGGCGCACATACGTCTTGATCACGTCGGCGTCGGCCGCGGTGAACACCACCTTCGGTGTCAGGCCACGGTGGTTGAACGCCTCGTCGAGCTTGGAGCGACCAGTGAAGCCGAATACATAGGTGACGATCGGGTACTCAGCCACCGCCTCCAGGGTCAGCTTAGGCAGCTTGGTCAGCGGGTGCCCCTGAGGCACTACCACGCAACGGTTCCACTTGTAGCACGGCATCATGATCAGGTCGCCGAACAGCTCCAGCGCCTCGGTGGCGATGGCAAAATCGACGGTGCCGTCAGCCGCCATCTCGGCGATCTGCATGGGCGAGCCCTGGTGCATGTGCAGGGCGACTTCCGGGTATTGCTTGATGAAATTGCTGATCACCGGCGGCAGCGCATAGCGCGCCTGGGTGTGGGTGGTGGCGATCGACAGGGTGCCCTTTTTCTCGTTGGAGAATTCCTGGGCGATCTGCTTGATGCTCTCGACCTTGCGCAGGATCTCACCGGCAGTATTGATGATGCGCTCGCCCGCCGGGGTGACACGGGTCAGGTGCTTGCCGCTGCGGGCGAAGACTTCGACGCCCAGCTCATCCTCGAGCAGGCGGATCTGCTTGCTGATCCCGGGCTGGGAGGTATAGAGGCTCTGCGCCGTCGCGGAAACGTTGAGGTCATGGTGCGCCACTTCCCAGATGTAGCGCAGTTGCTGAAGCTTCATAGATATCCCTCAAAGGCGGTAGGTCACCGGCGCGCCGGCAGCAACGAGTTATAACTATATTAGTGGCTAGAGAAATAAATCTAGAACTATTTTGTTACGTTCGCAGGAAAAAACCTACCGCCACACTCACACTTTCCTACGCCCAAGATGCTGGGCCAACGGCACCATGTACACCGGCACCGGCGACAGCTGCAGCAGCCGCACCGCCGTGCGACCGATCGGCACGTCCACCCCGGCCCCTGCGCTGTGGCTGCCAAAGATCAGCAAGTCGACGGCCAGGCGCTGGGCCTGTTCAAGGATCACCTGCGCCGGGTCGCCTTGACGCACCCGTACCGCACGGATCAGCGCCAGATCGGCGACCTCGCCCAGTTCCTCGCGAAAGTTTTCCAGCACCCGCTGCTCGATATTGGCCATGACCGTAGTCACGCCCTCACTGTGCAATGCATCGAGAGTCTGCTCATCGAGGTAGCTCTGCAGCAAGGATTCGGCGAACTGGCCCATGGGCTCCACGGCATGGATCACATACAGCTCCGCGTTGAAGGTCCGCGCCAGGGCCAAGGCGTGCTGCATGACGAAGGGCGCGTAAACACCGAGGTCTGTAGCGAACAGCATGGAACGGATCATTCGACCTCCTCGACTGCCGCTTCGGCAGAGCAAGCTTGAGCTTAGCAGCGCCATGGGCCGTCGCCTGGCCGTCCGGCGCACAGCCGCTGCGGCTTTCAGGCCTGCCGGTTACGCCGGTCGAGAAACGCCAGTGCCTGGTACAACGCCTCCATGCGCGGCAACTCGCACCCCGCCGCGCGTGCGCGGGCCAAGGGCTCGGCGTAGATCGCCTGCAGCTCCAGCGGCCGCTGCAAGGCATGGTCGTGAGACATGCTTGGCCAATAGTCCGGCATTTTCTCGGTAACCCGGAACAGGTGTTCGGCATAGCCTTGCGGCAACTCAAGGCCACAGGCCCTGGCGCCGGCCACCACTTCCGCCATCAGAGCCTGGATCAGCGCACGGCTGTCGGCATCGCCCATCAGGGGTGTGGTGCTGGCCTGCAGCAGCACCGAAAGGCCGTTGTAGGGCACATTCCACACCAGCTTCTGCCAACGCGCCTGGTCGAGGTCGGCCATGGCCTGGGAGTCGATGCCCGCGGCCCGGAACAGCGCCGCGCCCTCCTCCACCACGACCACTGCATCATCTTGTGCGGGCCCACTGTGATAGCCCAGGTTCACCGCGCCCAACGACTGGTGACGAATCACCCCGGGGCGCTCGCGGTTGACACAGATGAAGCACAGCCCACCCAGCAGGTGCATGTCCGGGCGCAAGGCCGGGCGCAGCTGCTCCTCGACCCCAAGGCCATTCTGCAGCAATACCACCCTGGCCCGCGGCGCTGCGGCTTGCACGATCAAGGGCGCCAGCTCGGCATTGCTGGTGGCCTTGGCCCCCACCAGCAGCCAGTCGCAAGGCGGCATGTCGGCGGCAGAGGCGTAGGCCTGCACGGGCATGCGCACCTGGCCATGCACGGCGCTGTCGAGCTGCAGCCCCTGCTCATGCACGGCCTGGTATTCACTGCGCAACAGAAAGTGCACGTCGAAGCCGGCGCGGGCGAGCATCAAGCCATAGAAGCCACCGATTGCGCCGCTGCCAATGATGCCGATACGGGGATTGCCAACCTGAGGGTCGAGGGACGCCATGCCGTGCTCCTGGTCAAGAGTCATTGTTATGGGTCAGCACTATACGCAGGTGTTGCTGCCACGGTGAAATCGTCCCGCCAGGCCGCAAGCTCGCGCCCAAATGCCGCTTGGCGGGCAAAAACCCCGTATCGACGGGGCCCAGCCCATTGTCGCGCCCCCGCTAACGCGCTAAGGTTCGGCCTCCCCGCTGCGAACAATCTGCTGCTGGGCCGCACGGGGATTGCTGGCGGCCGGCACCCGTGACCTGACGAGTAACACGATGGCTGATTTACCGATCGATGACCTTAACGTTGCCTCCAACGAGACCTTGATCACCCCTGATCAGCTCAAGAAGGAAATCCCCCTCAGCGCCAAGGCCCTGCAGACCGTGACTGCCGGCCGTGAAGTGGTGCGCAATATCCTCGACGGCAAGGACCATCGCCTGTTCGTGGTGGTCGGCCCGTGCTCGATCCACGACATCAAGGCCGCCCACGAGTACGCCGAGCGCCTGAAGGTATTGGCCGAGGAAGTTTCCGACACCCTGTACCTGGTCATGCGCGTGTACTTCGAGAAGCCACGCACCACCGTCGGCTGGAAAGGCCTGATCAACGACCCGTACCTCGATGACTCGTTCAAGATCCAGGACGGCCTGCACATCGGCCGCCAGTTGCTGCTGGACCTGGCCGAGAAGGGCCTGCCCACCGCCACCGAAGCGCTCGACCCGATCTCCCCGCAGTACCTGCAGGACCTGATCAGCTGGTCGGCCATCGGCGCCCGCACCACCGAATCCCAGACCCACCGCGAGATGGCCTCCGGCCTGTCCTCGGCGGTCGGCTTCAAGAACGGTACCGATGGCGGCCTGACCGTGGCGATCAACGCCCTGCAGTCGGTGTCCAAGCCGCACCGCTTCCTGGGCATCAACCAGGAAGGTGGCGTGTCCATCGTCACCACCAAGGGCAACGCCTACGGCCACGTGGTGCTGCGCGGCGGCAACGGCAAGCCCAACTATGACTCGGTGAGTGTCGCCCTGTGCGAACAGGACCTGGCCAAGGCGAAGATCAAGCCGAACATCATGGTCGACTGCAGCCACGCCAACTCCAACAAGGATCCGGCCCTGCAGCCACTGGTCATGGAGAACGTGGCCAACCAGATCCTCGAAGGCAACCAGTCGATCATCGGCCTGATGGTCGAGAGCCACCTGAACTGGGGCTGCCAGGCCATTCCGAAGAACCTCGACGAACTGCAGTATGGCGTGTCGGTCACCGACGCCTGCATCGACTGGGCCGCCACCGAGAAGACCCTGCGCAGCATGCACGCCAAGCTCAAGGATGTGCTGCCCAAGCGTCAGCGCGGCTGAGAAATCGCGCAAACGAAAACGCCGGGCAATGCCCGGCGTTTTCATGTGTGCGTGCTGCCAGGTCAGGCCTTGCTCGAATGACGCTGCTGGCGCTCCATGTAGCGCTCCACATAAGAGCACGACGGGATGACCGTATAGCCCATCTGCTCGGCGTACTCCAGGGCCTTTTCGGTCAGCGCGGCGGCAATCCCGCGCCCGCGCAGGGCGTTGGGAACGAAGGTGCGATAGATGTCCAGCGTCTGCTTGCCCAGGTCCATGTACGTCAGGTACGCCCGGTGACCGTCCACGGTGGTCTCGAACTGATGACCGGCCTGGTCATGGTGGATGGTCAGCGTTTCGCTCATCACTACTCCTCGCAGGTCTTGTCGGCAGACCCATACCTTACCGATGTGGTTTATCCGGCGGAGGAACCTCCACGCCACCTGTGCCCCTTGGACAGCAGCACGATTTGGATCGTTCTGCGTCGATGGCACCCTCAAATAGTAGGCGGCGCCAGCAAGAATGCTCAAGCTGCCCTGAATGAAAATGCTGACAGCAACGCCTGCACCGCCTGGCAACAGCATCCGGATGTTGTAGGGCTAAGACGCTGACAGACAGTTAAAGTCACCCTTAGTTCAACAAAAAAGTTCCTGTACTACAATCGCTTGCGAACGCTGCCCATGGTTTTCACACTTTGTTTACAAACCCTGTCGCCAGAGCCCTCGGCAGCATTTTTTTTGCAGTTCTTGCGCTCAGTCAGTTTACTTACTACAAGTAATGGGTACTATGTACGCCGGCCAGTTTCTCTTTTCCGAGAGATGGCTATTTAATAGAAAGTCCTTGAAGGGGAACACGATGAACAACGTTCTGAAATTCTCTGCTCTGGCTCTGGCCGCAGTTCTGGCTACCGGTTGCAGCAGCGTATCCAAAGAAACCGAAGCTCGCCTGACTGCTACCGAAGACGCAGCAGCTCGCGCCCAGGCTCGTGCAGACGAAGCCTACCGCAAAGCTGACGACGCTCTGGCAGCTGCTCAGAAGGCTCAGCAGACCGCTGACGAAGCCAACGAGCGCGCTCTGCGTATGCTGGACAAAGCCAGCCGCAAGTAATAATCCTCACGGATTGTTATGGAGCCGACCCACTTGTGGGTCGGCTTTTTTATTGCCTCGAAGAAAGCCTGTTGCTGCAAGGCCAAACAACAGGGGCCGCCTTGCGTCCCATCGCGGGGCAGGCCCACTCCTACAGCGCAGCGCACGCCTACCTGTAGGAGCGGGGTTGCCCCGCGATGGGCCGCAAGGCGACCCCTAAGTGCCCCGCTAGTTAACGGCGGGTAATCGCTTACTGCAATTCCGGTGGAATGCTCGACACCATCGGCGCGCTTGCACCATTGGTAGGCACGGCGATCTCGACCGGCATGCCATCTTCGGCGGCGACCACATCGCGAACCATGTCCCAATTCATGCGCAAGTTGTTGGCCAGGTCTTCACGCTTGAGCAGCGCGTTGATGACGGCGGTGTGCTTGTCGACCACCGACGGATTGCCTTGATCGTCCAGCGGCGTGTGGGCTTCCAGATAGACTTTGCCAGCACTGATACCGAACTTGTACGGCTCGTTGATGATACGTACCGGGGTGCCCACCGGGACCATCTTCGACAGCGTCAGCACATTGTTGTTGAGCATGCGGAAGCAACCGTGACTGGTGCGCATGCCGATACCGAACTTCTTGTTCGAGCCATGGATCAGGTAGCCCGGCACCCCAAGGGTGAACTTGAACGGCCCCAGCGGGTTGTCCGGCCCGGCCGGCACCACGGTCGGCAGGATGTCGCCATCGGCGGCGTGCTCGGCACGGATCGAGGCCGGCGGGGTCCAGGTCGGATTAGGTGTCTTGGCGGTGATCTTGGTGTTCGCGATCGGCGACCCCCAACCCTCGCGACCAATACCCAGCGGGAAGGTATGCACCACGTTCTGCCCTTTCGGGTAGTAGTAGAGGCGGTACTCGGCCAGGTTGATGACAATGCCTTCGCGCGGCCCTGGCGGCAGGATGTAGCGGGTCGGCAGGATGATCTCGGTACCGGCGCCCGGCAGCCATGGGTCGACGCCGGGGTTGGCGGCGATCATCTCCAGGTAGCCAAGGTCGTTGGCGGTGCCGATATCGGCGAAAGTGTCTTCGTACTTGGCCTGGATGGTGTGGACCTGACCGACGACGTCCTCACCGGGGGGTGGCAACGGCAGTTCCAGCGCAACAGCGGGGCCTGTCGCCAGCAAGGCGGCCAGGGTCAGGCTACGGGTGACGGCGGGAAAGCGCGGCAACATCCGGGAAATCCTTCGAAAGGTCAGTCAAGGGAATCGATTGTACACCCGCGCCGAAACAAGCGGGAGGCGCAAGCATTTCAGATGATGAAAGGCACTCAGAGTTCCGGCCACACCGGGCGCATGCCACGCCGCTGGGCATCGAGGATTGCCTTGCACAACTCACACAGGCGCTCGTCACGGTAGATGGCCCGCTCGACACTCGACCAGCGCGGCTGCGCGGGCAGCAGGCCACCGCACAAGGTGCGGTCGACAGGCACGCCGAGCTCGAGCTGGCGGGCGGCGAGGTGGATGCGCACTTCCTGGCAGGCAAACAGGTCGAGCTGCTCGTCGGGCTCGATCAGTTGGTAGGCGTACAGGGACCAGGCAGGGCGCGGCATCGGGGGCACTCGAAACGGGGGGCGCAACATTAGCCGAAAGCGGCCCCCGATAAAAGCATCACAGCAAGGGTTTTATCGCCGGCCAGGCATTTTCCAGCAAGCGCTGCTGGGCGGCGGCTGCAGGGTGGATGCCATCGGCCTGCATCAGCTCCGGCACCCCGCCCACGCCTTCCAGGAAAAACGGCACCAGCGGCACCTTTTTCTCCGTGGCCAGTTGCTCGTAGACCTGGGCGAACGCCGTGGTGTAGCGCACACCGTAGTTGGGGGGCAGGCGCATGCCCAGCAGCACGACCTTGGCCCCCGCATCGCGGGACTGGTCGATCATTGCCGCAAGATTCTGTTGCAATTGCTGCGGTGGCTGCCCGCGCAGGCCATCGTTGCCACCTAACTCCAGCACCACCAGGTCCGGCTTGTGCGCTGCAAGCAGCGCCGACAGCCGCGCCTGGCCGCCCGCGCTGGTGTCGCCGCTGATGGAGGCATTGACCACCTGGTCGTCAAAACCCTCCTTGCGCAGTTGTTGTTGCAGCAGGTTGACCCAACCCTGACGGGTATCCAGGCCAAAACCGGCGCTGATACTATCGCCCACGACCAGCAATGTTCCCGCTGCCGCGCCCTGGGCCAGGCAACACAGGGCCAGACCGGCACTCAACCACCACATTCGCATCGGATTCTCCATGAGCCCCAGCATTCTCGTTGCGCAGAACCTTAGCAAAGTGGTCCCCAGCGCGGAAGGCGACCTGACCATCCTCCACACGCTCTCCCTCGACCTCGCCCAAGGCGACAGCCTGGCCATCGTTGGTGCCTCCGGTTCCGGCAAGTCCACGCTGTTGGGCCTGCTCGCCGGGCTCGACCGGCCGAGTGCCGGCAAGGTGATACTGGCCGGACACGACCTCGGCCCCCTCGACGAGGACCAGCGCGCCCGGGTGCGCGCCGAGCACGTCGGCTTCGTGTTCCAGTCGTTCCAACTGCTCGACAGCCTCAACGCCCTGGAGAACGTCATGCTGCCGCTGGAGCTCGACGGTCGCCGCGATGCCCGCGAGCACGCTCGCGACCTGCTTGAGCGGGTCGGCCTGGGCAAACGCCTGAGCCACACGCCGCGCCAGCTCTCCGGCGGAGAGCAGCAGCGGGTGGCGATCGCCCGCGCCTTCGCCGCGCAACCGGCCGTGCTGTTCGCCGACGAGCCCACCGGCAACCTCGACAGCCACACCGGCGAGCGCATCAGCGACCTTTTGTTCGAACTGAACCAGGAGCGCGGCACGACACTGGTGCTGGTAACCCACGACGAACGCCTGGCCAAGCGCTGCCGCCGCCTGATCCGCCTGGATGCCGGACGCCTGGTGACGCCCCTGGAGCCCTGATGACCCGCCTATCGTTCCCACGCCTGTGCACCCTTGCTCTGCGCCAGTTGCTGCGTGACGCGCGCGCCAGCGAAGTCCGCGTGCTGTTCTTCGCCCTGCTGGTTGCGGTGGCGGCCAGCACCGCCATCGGCTACTTCGGCGCTCGCCTGAACGGCGCCATGCAGTTGCGCGCCAGCGAGTTCCTCGGCGCCGACCTGGTCCTGCAGGGCAGTGCCCCACCCGCCGCGCAGCAGATCGCCAGCGGCACCGCGCTGGGCCTGCGTCATGCGCGGGTGGTGGAGTTCACCAGCGTGGTTGGCGGCGACAGCGGCATCCAGCTTTCCAGCATCAAGGCGGCCGACTCCGCCTACCCGCTGCGCGGCCAATTGCGCAGCGCCCCGGCGCCCTATACCGCAGAGACGCCCGGTGGCGGCCCGGCGCCGGGAGAGGCCTGGGTCGAACCGCGCCTGCTCGCGGCGCTCGGCCTGGCCATCGGCGACAGCATCGACGTCGGCATGAAGACCCTGCGCATGAGCCGCGTGCTGACCTACGAGCCCGACCGCGCCGGCAACTTCTACAGCCTGACCCCTCGGGTGCTGATGAACCTCGCCGACCTGGACGCCACCGGCGTCATCCAGCCGGGCAGCCGGGTCAGCTACCGCGACCTGTGGCGCGGTGATATCGACGCCTTGCAAACGTACCGGCAGGCGGCGGAAAAAAGCCTGGCCGCCAACCAGCGCCTGCTCGACACTCGCGACGGTAACCGGCAGATCGGCGGCGCACTGGGCAAGGCCGAGCGTTACCTGAACATGGCGAGCCTGGTGGCGGTGCTGCTGGCCGGCGTCGCCGTGGCCTTGTCGGCCAGCCGCTACGCCGCGCGGCGCCTGGATGCCAGTGCCCTGCTGCGCTGCCTGGGCCTGTCCCGGCACCAGGCCCTTGGCCTTTACAGCCTGCAACTGGCAATGCTCGGTGTCGCCGCTGCAGTCATCGGCGCACTGCTCGGCTGGATCGCCCAGCTGGGGTTGTTCCGCCTGCTCGAAGGCCTGCTGCCCAGCCAGGTGCCGCCCGGTGGCCTCACCCCGGCGCTGGCCGGCATCGGCACCGGATTGGTAGCCCTGGCCGGCTTCGCCTTGCCGCCCCTGGCAGCCCTGGGTCGCGTGCCGCCGCTACGGGTCCTGCGCCGCGACCTATTGCCACTGCCACCGAGCAGCTGGTTGGTGTACGGCGCCGCACTGCTCGCCCTGGGCCTGATCATGTGGCGCCTGAGCCTGGACTTGCTGCTGACCTTCGCCCTGCTCGGCGGCGGGCTGATCGCCGCCTTGCTGCTGGGGGGTTTACTGTTGCTCGGCCTGCGCAGCCTGCGCCGGTTGCTGGCCGGCGCGCCGCTGGCCTGGCGGTTGGGGCTCGGGCAGTTGCTGCGTCACCCGCTGGCCGCCGCCGGCCAGGCCCTCGCCTTCGGCCTGATCCTCCTGGCAATGGGCCTGGTCGCCCTGCTGCGGGCGGAACTGCTCGACACCTGGCAGGCGCAGTTGCCCAAGGACGCGCCGAATCATTTCGCCCTGAACATCCTGCCCGATGAGCGCCAGCCGTTCGCCGAGCGCCTGGCCCAGATCAACGCCACCGCCGCGCCGCTGTACCCGGTGATTCCCGGCCGCCTGACCCATATCAACGAGCAGCCGGTGCGCCAGCTGGTCAGCAAGGAATCCACTGGCGAGCGCGCCATCCAGCGTGACCTCAGCCTGACCTGGGCCGCCGAGCTGCCCCAGGGCAATGCCCTGAGCGCCGGCCAATGGTGGCAGCAGACACCCGCCAACGATGAAGCCCCCGGGGTTTCCGTGGAGGCGGAGCTGGCGCAGAGCCTGCACCTGCAACTGGGCGACCTGCTGACCTTCGACATCGGCGGCCAGCAACGCCAGGCCCGGGTCAGCAGCCTGCGCAGCGTGCACTGGGACAGTTTCCAGCCCAACTTCTACATGATCTTCCAGCCGGGCACCCTGCAAGGCCTGCCCACCACCTACCTCACCAGCTTCTACCTGGCGCCGGGCCACGACCAGGAAATCGTCGCGCTGTCCCGGGCCTTCCCGGCGGTGACCGTGCTGCAGGTCGATGCGCTGCTCGCCCAGCTGCGCAGCATCCTCGCCCAAGTCACCCTGGCGGTGGAGTACGTGCTGTTGTTCGTGCTGGCTGCGGGGCTGGCGGTACTGTTTGCCGGCCTGCAGGCGACCCTCGACGAACGCATCCGCCAAGGTGCCCTGCTGCGGGCCCTGGGAGCGGCACGCCCGCTGCTGGTAAAGGCACGACGCATCGAGTTCGGCCTGCTCGGCGCCGCCAGCGGCCTGCTCGCGGCACTCGGCTGCGAGCTGATCACCTTCGGCCTGTACCGCCATGCCTTCGACCTGGCCTGGGCGCCGCACCCAGCGCTGCTCCTGCTGCCGCTGCTGGGCGCGCTGCTGATCGGCGCCGCCGGTGGCTATGGCACCCGGCGGGCACTGAACAGCAGCCCGCTGACCGTGCTGCGCGAGGGTTGAGCCCTGCGCAGGCCAGGGTTCAGGGCTGGCTGGCCTGTAGGCGGCCGCGCAGGCGCAGCCGGCCCACCACCCCCGCCATGAGTACTATCGGGGCAGCGACGGCGATCGCCAGATGGTTCAGGTCCAGCGGCGGGATGCAACTGAGGAACAGTGAGTACAGGGCGCCGGCCATCATCTGCAGAAAGAAGAACTGCCCCGACGACATGCCGACGTCCTGGCTGACGCAACGCAACAACCCTGCCTGCGTGATCGGAATGACCATACCGGTACAGACCAGCAGCGCGATCATCGGCAGCAAGAACAACAGTGTACCCAGGCCCACCAACAGCAGCCCCAGGGACAGGCTTATGCAACCTCCCAAGCCGATCATCGCGGCGAGCGCCAGCAGCGCGTCCAGGTCGTGGGTCTGGCTCAGGCGCCGCGCGATGGTGCTGCCCGCCACATAGCCACAGGCACAGGCGCCGATCAGCGCGCCATACTCCAGCTCACTGAAACCCAGCACCTGCTGGAAGGCATGGGACGACGACGACAGCAGCGCGAAGTAGCTCATCCACACCAGGCTGATGCAGGCCGCATTGCGCCGATAGCCAGGGTTGCTCATATTGCGCCGGTACACGCGCCAGATGGCGCCAACCGAGCCGATCGGCTGCCCGCCGCCTGCCGTGGGCCGGGTAAGTCCGACGAACACCAGCAACACCAGCAGGTTGAATGCGCCGGCACACACCAGCACCCCGCGCCACCCCAGCTCAGGCAGCACAGCACCGGCCAGAAATGGCACCACGCAAGGCGTGACGGCAGTGGCCGAGGCCAGGGTGCTCAGAACCGGCAGACGTTGCGCTTCGGGGTACACCTCCCTGACGACCAGGCGTGTGGTCACGGTACTGACGCAGCCGCCCAGCGATTGCAGCAAACGGCCGAGGATGAACAGAGTGAAGCCCTCGGCGCTGGCCGCCAGCAAGGCGCCGACCATCGACAGCGCCAGACCGCCCAACTGCACGGCCCTGGGGCCGAACCGATCGGAAAGCAGCCCGGCCATGATCACCGATACGGCGTAGCCGACCATATACACCACAAGCGTGTTCTGCACGCTCGCCATCCCCACATGAAGGTCCTGAGCCAACCGCGCCGATGCCGGCACCATCACGCCCAGCCCCACCTGCGGCACCACCACGGCGCTCAACAGCGCCAGGGTCAACCAGGGACTCGCGCTCGGCGCACTCATGCCAGCATCACCTGTTCGTGGTGCGGGGCCAGCAACATGGGCAACAACTGCAGAACCGTCATGACTCGTTGACTCCTGACAAAGAATGAATACCGGTTCCGTCTGCGCCTGAACGCACAATGGAATCGGGCGCGCTTCTTTGCGCACCGCAACAAACTGTTACGTGGATTGAGCTTAGGGATTGCGCTGGCTACCATGAAGGTCCATTAAGCCTTCCTGCATGTGGACCACTTATGGCCAGAGGCAAACAACCGCTTGCCCTTGACCTTGCCCTGCCGTTCGAGCTGCCCGCCAAACCTTCGGCCCGCAAGCACCAGCTGCTCTATGCCTTCCTGCAAGATCTGCTCGCCTGTGGCCATCTGGCGCCCGGCACACGCTTGCCCTCCACCCGCACTCTCGCCCAGCGGTGGGGAGTGGCGCGGGGCACCGTCGAGCTGGTTTTCGAACAACTCGCCCTGGAAGGTTGCATCCTGCGCCGACAAGGCGCGGGCTCAGTGGTCGCACCGCTGCGTCCCGATGCGCTGATCGCGGCCAACGACCAGCCCCTGGCCGCGCTCGCTTGCCCCCGCGAGCCCGCGCCCTGCGCCAGCCCTGCCGCCCTGCCAGAAGCCCGGTTGCAGACGGGCGTGCCCTTCGTCGCCCGGCTGGCAGACCCGACGCTGCTTGAACAGCGTCATCTGCAACTGGCCGCCGATGCCCTTGCGGCGATCACCGAGAGCGTTCCGCACGCGGGTGACAGGTTGCTGCGCCAGGCTATCGCAACTCACATCCGCCTTTATCGGGGCATAGAGTGCGACGTCGAGGATATCGTCGTGACCCAGGGCATTCGCCACACACTGCACTTCATCAGCCAGTGGCTGGATAAGGACAACGCCATCGCCCTGGAGGATCCGGGTTACTCCTGGGCCGCACGCATATTCGAACAGACCGGCAGGCGTGTGATCTGCGTCGCCGTGGACCAGGCAGGCCTGGACGTAGAACAACTGGCCAGGCACGACAACGTCCGCGCAGTGCACACCACCCCCGCGCACCAGGCTCCGCTGGGCATCTGCATGAGCGTCCAGCGACGCCAGGCGCTGCTGGACTGGGCACAGACCCGAGATGCCTACATCGTCGAGGATGATTACGACAGCGAATACAACTATGCCTGCGCGCCACTGCCGGCGATCAAGGCGCTCGACCAGCATGACCGGGTGCTGTTCTGCGGCAGCTTCAACAAGACATTGTTCAGTGGGCTGAGGCTGGGCTTCGCGGTTGTACCGCGAACCTTGCGCGCACGGCTCATCGACTGGTTGGCGGCAACAGGGCAGACGCCGGGGATCATCGCCCAGCGGACGGTGCGCCAGTATCTGCTGCGCGGTCACTATGAACGGCACCTGCGCATCGCAAGGCAGACCTACCAACGCCGCCGGGACCTGCTGCTTGAGCGTCTCGCGGCAGAGCCAGGCATGACCGTCAGCGGCGAGCAATCCGGCCTGCACTTCGTCCTCTGGTTGCCCAACGGCGTCAGTGAGCAGGCGTTCTGCGAGCGGGCCCGGCAATGCGGGCTGGTGTTGCAGCCGATCGGTCTGTTCTGCCGCAAACACACCTGGCCCGCCGGCGTGCTGATCGGTTATGCAGCGCTCACCGATGAGCAGATCGCAGCAGCGGCACAAGTGCTGGTAGAGGTCTATCGGGCATCGCTAGCCGGGTAGCTGATGCGGTTGACGTACCAGGTTGCCTCACCCGGGGGGGTGTGCACCACCACCTCGTCGCCCTCCTCCTTCTTGAGCAACGCCCGGGCCATGGGCGAGTCGATGGAGATATAGTCGTTGCGCCCGTGGATCTCGTCATAGCCGACGATGCAAAAGCGCAACGAGTACTCGACCACCTTGACGTCTTCCAGGCGCTTGCGCAGGTAACGCACGCGGCGGTCGATCTCGCGCAGCAGCTTCTTGTTGTACTGGTATTATCACCCCAACCCCAGAACAGCATTAGCGATCCAACCAAGCAGCACTTCCACACTGGACGTACCCCGCACCTGCCGAATCCATCCAAGCAGCCTGAGGCGGCTTCACCCTGCCCGCATATTCTGGTGCACCAGAGAGATCACGGAGGGAGAACTGTTAAGCCCACCTTTGCAGCAACAGACGAACACCCATTCAGCAGCTCCGTTCACCCCAAACAACCGGTCTCATAGCAAAGCCGCTGCGTCACTCAAGAAGCGGCGCCTCAGAAGCCACCCGGAAAGTCCTAGGCATAGGCCCTAAGTACTGCCCTATCGGAAGCTGTTCAAACAGCAATCCAAGGCGTGGTAGTCTCGCTTGGATTTGACTTGGATCATCATCTCGGCGGCGATTGCCTAAGGACATCTCCTGGCGGCTCCGTCCCCATTGATCCAGGTGCCACCGTATCTGTATCAGGAGTAGAGGTTGCCGACCAACATCATCACCAGAGAAGGGCACGCTGCTCTGAAGGCTGAACTAGACCACCTCTGGCACACCTACCGTCCCGAAATCACTCAGAAGGTTACCTGGGCCGCCTCTCTAGGGGATCGGAGTGAGAACGCGGATTACCAATACAATAAAAAGCTTCTTCGAGAGATTGATCGTCGGATCAGATACCTCCGGAAGCGGTTGGAGGACATCCGGGTTGTCAACTATGCCCCCGAGCAAGAGGGCAAAGTCTTCTTTGGCGCCTGGGTTGAGATCGACAATGAAGATGGTGAGAGCAAGCGTTTCCGAATCGTCGGGTACGATGAGATCTACGGTCGGAAGGACTACATCTCGATTGATTCCCCCATGGCCCGCGCCCTACTGAGGAAAGAGGAAGGGGACCAGGTCGTGGTGCAGACTCCGACGGGCGAAGCGACTTGGTTCATCGCTAGCATTTCCTACGAACAGCCTGCCCACGGGTAGCCCCTTCCACCAGGATTCGGCAGCCTTGCTTGCACCACGGGGGAGCCAGCGCCTACAAACAGGTCGGACAGGATCGGTTGTCAGCAAAGATCGATCCTCGAAGGCAATTTGGCCCGCCTGAAGCGCGCTCAACAACGCTTGCTGATCAACCAACCACTGCGGGCGGTATTGATCAACCACGCATGGGGCTTCATTCGCTGCAGCTCAGCACGCCCCACGATGTTTCTGGAGCGCTCGTTGAGCACCCTATGGAGGGTAGCGATATCCGCCTGCTCAAAGAGGGTGACCTTGCTGACCCGCGCCCCCCAATGATCTGCCCGTCCAGGACGCCATCGAGCAGATCAGGCGCTTGGAAAATGGTTATGGCGCCTGAGAAATCTTCGCTCCAATAGATGAAGCAGAAAGAGACGATGGCTAATCGACCAGACTGAGCCGCCCCCAGCTTTGCGCCCCAAGGCTCTGGTCACACGCTGTTGGCCCGACCACCGCTTGATCGCTTAAGATCTATCAGGGCATCAAAGCCTCTTTGCTCGACAGGCCGTCTTTCAGCAGTGTTGCTAACAACTCTGCGTCAAGCGGTTATAGAACCAACGCATATATATTTTGATCAAGAAACTCATCCCCTATACGCTCTGCTTTTTTAAGTGTGCCCTCATAACTGAAACCACAGCGCAATGCCAGCGCATTGCTTTTTCCATTTTTTACGGCAGCCTTGATAACGAAGCGGCATATCTGGCTTTTTTCCACATAAGTTTCAATCAGTTTTTTTACCGCAACTGATAGAACGCCCTTCCCTTGCATATCAACATCCAACCAGTAACCTAAATAAGCGGTTTTATTCACGAGATCCATCGAATTAAAAGACAGAACACCGCAGGGCTTACCTGATTCACAAAGTATATACGTTTTGGAGATATCTTCTTGATGTTCCTTTGAGCATGAAATTAAAAACCCCTCTACGTCTTTCGGACATCTTGTGTTTCTAGGCCAGTGCATATACCTTTCAAAGTTTTTTTTATTTTTTGTTATGAGTTCGAACAAGTCCTTAGCGTATGAAGGCTTAGCGTTGACCAAAGACAGAGTTTCTGTAATTTTAATGTCTTCGGATACGCAATAAATGTCGTCAAGCACCAGACAATTAGGCTTGGATGGCGACCGACATAAACCAAGACGTCTGTCGTCGTACTTATAAACCACAGGCTTACACCTGACCCACTGAGTCATAGTTTGAAGGTCATACGCTCCACACCCTTTTATAAGGAAATGATCATTTTCCTTGAGAGAAAACGTTTCCCCGAGAGCTGTAATGTAATCCGCTTCGAAGCAATTAAAACCCACTAGGTACTGAGCGTGACGCGTCGGTGCTTCTGGAAAATTTGATACGGGTACGATCGAATGAGCCCACTGATGGATTGAGGGAACCCAGTTTGAAGCTACGTTTGTTTGGAGAAGCTCTATGCCATTACGCCACTTAGTACTAAAAACCCTACCGCAGAGATAGCCATAATCCTCACTGAGGCATCTACCCGGCTCAAAGATGTAACGCCAATGCTGATTTACTTGCCCAAACAATGCTTGAGCTTTTTGAGAGATTTCTTTAAAAAAAATGTCAGCAGAGGGTGTTTTGATGTTGATATCTTTTGAGAATGAGTCTGCTGGAAAACCGCTTCCCAAGTCTAGTATTCCTCGCTCCGGCATATGTTTGACTAGGAAAGAAGCCCATAGCGCCAGCGTGTCAGTTATGGCTGTCGTCGCCGGCAGATTTGACCCAGCATTAAGATGAAATCCGACATGCTCTATGCACTCGTACCTGCGAAGGCAGGGCAAGAGAATTTCTTCAAACTCATTTGATGTACAGCCGAAGCGGGAATATCCAGTGTCTCGATAAAGATGCGATAAGCGAATTATGATCTGGCATTTCTTTCTGATGCTCGAACATATAGACCCTAGCCTCTCGACTTCACTAATGCTATCAACCTGCACCAGCACCTCGTGCTTAACAGCGAACAACAGTTCGTCATCAAGCTTAAGCGGGCCATCAAAAATTATTTGGCTGCTTTCAAAGCCTGCTTGTAACGCTAAATTGATTTCCTCTATTGAACAGGCCTCCACCCAGTAATGGTTATCTTTGAGCATTTGACAAAACGCCCCTAAATTACACGATTTCAACGAAGCCGCGAGCACGACCCCATCAAAGTGCTTTTTTGCAGAATGCATAAAGCTTTCCGCTTTCGCTCGGGCACTTTCAAGATCAAAAATGAAAAAAGGCCGATCAGGGCTGGCCTCCTCTAAGATATGATTCCGGACAGTCTCCATGAATTTTTCCGGGGGAGCTATTTGTGCCATGTCTGGAAAGCCACTCCTTGAAAATCTTTCTGAGCGTTCAAGCTTTTTCGAATTTCAAAAAAGTGACTATATAAAGCTTCTTGTTGATCCGTCGCCATAGCTCTAGTTTCAGGATTTTCTTGACATAAATAACGCCTTACACGCATTGCCAGTGCATCCTCACTTTCAGCAAACAGTTCGTACGTAAATTCGGAGCCGAGTGTAAATCCATGCTCCGTAAAAAATTCCTTCCAATAATCGTATGTCCAAGAGGGTTCTGGACGCCAGCCTAGTGCTTTCTCGACCGCATTTAGTATAAATTCCGGGGGCGTCAACCTGAAAAAAAAGTTTGAGATGCACAAGATTCCAGCATGCTTTAGAACTCGATGGCATTCTGACAATGCGCGCTGGCGATCTTGGATGAAACCAAAGTTACAACCACCTAGCACATGAGTGAATGACTCATTTTCGAATGGCAATGCGCAAGCATCGGCCACTAAGTATTGTAATTTATCGGCCGCATTTAGTTCGTTTGTTTTTTCATTAGCAACGCTGACTGCAGCACTACTTGTATCAATACCTACGGCCCGGCTTCCTACCTGCTCATAACAATACCTTGAACTAAATCCTGTAGAGCAAGCTAAATCTAGAAGATAAGAGCCAGAGGTAACAGTCGACGCCTCGATCAAATAGTCGAGCGCATGACTTGCACCAGGAGGTGTATTCTCTTGCTGCATGAATGCTACAAGATCAGGATAGGTCATAGAACTGAAGTCTACGCGTTTGGTGTTCACGAGATATCCTTCCGAGAAAGCATAATTAGAGATAGATGCGAAGACAAGCTTCGCATCTATTTAGAGTCAAGCTGGTGCAGATCCGCTTAAAGACCTACAGCTTTAGACGAGCTCTAATTGCACATCGAATGCTGGTGAGCACTCGGAAGTGTGCAGACGCTGGCAAGAGACTCCTTGAGTTGTTCATGTTTAGTAAAGGGTGCGACTGGTTGGCCCGCTGCATTGACTTGAAGCTGCGCCTCAGTCTCAACCGGTGCCGGTGGCAAAGCAGTAGCCTGTACGGCAGGCGAACTTGCCAAGATAACTGAAGCGATACCGAGCAATTTCTTATCCATGTTACATTCCTTTGTTTTCCCTGAGAACGATTATCGTTCCTGATTATAGTTGCGACTTATAGCTCTTTTGTCAAGCATCTTTTTAAAGTCGCGCAATAATTCTACCTCTCCTATGCAGACAGCTTAAAATGTTAACTCACTTCGCTTACTTGCAACTCCCTAAACACCGGATGGATAGTCAACCTTACAAGCTTACAAGCTTACAAGCTTACAAGCTTACAAGCTTACAAGCTTACAAGCTTACAAGCTTACAAGCTTACAAGCTTAC
>NZ_JBYSYW010000022.1:20366-40554 GCF_058783825.1 Pseudomonas sp. FW305-96 | reverse complement strand
CAGGATCATTCTAGAGCTATCCCAGCGCTCTATTCTGGATTCAAATCCTTTGAATGTGTGTGTTGCCAGTGCAGAAATCAAATTGCTGCTTAGCATCGACGCAAGACTGAAATTTACTGGGCCGTAGCTCGGCATTATGCCGCTTGGCAACCTTGTGAGTGGTGCCGATACGTCACGCCTGACGCTGGGCGCAAGGTTTTTCGCATCGCTTGGATTAAATAGGAGCGATGTACTGAAGCAATGAAGATATCCACCAGACACAACGGGTATATCGAACTCCTCTGCGATAAAAACACCATCTCTCGCGAGAGTAGGAGGGTCGTCAGCAGTTATAACGGCGCCTTGAACATCTGAAATAAGTTCCCTCAGCAACTCAAGTGAGCAGGGTTTCACGTGAGTTACTACGCTCAGATTTTCAAACCTTGCAGTCAGCGCCTTCTTGAGTACGTCCACTTTATAGCTTCCTACATCTGCAAGCGTCCAAAAGAGCTGGCGATTCAAATTACTCTTTTCTACCACGTCATGATCGGTTAGTATTAGATTTCGTATACCCGCACCTGCTAACAGCATCGCCACTGAACTTCCGATTCCTCCACAACCAGCAATTATAATTTTGGAGTTTTTCAGTATTTCCATGTCGGCTATTACATCTGCACACTGGCGTGCAACACTCAAGAAGTAGCTCGTCGTTCTGCTGGTTACGGGATCTTGAAGAAGCTGCTTCACTTGTTCAATTTCATCGTGCGCACCCTGGATTAAAGCTCCACATTCCTTCAGGGCCTGCTCCAGTGATTGTTCGTCTCCACTTCTGAAACTCGAAATTCCTTTAGGGCCATTTATAATGGTCTCATCGGGTTCCCGGGAAAACAGTACGGAGGGCGCAATAATGGCAACCGGCTTGCCGTGTTTGTAGTAAACTAAATCGTCCATGACTACCTCTTATGTCCGCATCACGCTTTTGAAATAAACGATTAGGAATGGGAAAAGTTTAAGGCTGGTTCAGCTGTCATCTTTTTCCGGTAGTGGAGGCTTTCAAGGCCTGAGAAATCACTGGGAAGCTGGGTGAAGGGCTAATCAAGCGCACGCGGGACAAACCCAGCAGCTCTGATCTAGTTCGCGCCGTGCTGGAGCTGAAGGCCAGCGGCATGTCGAAAACAGAGGTGAGTCGAGCGCTTGATTTACCGGAAGCGACTGTCAGTTGTTATAGGCTCAAGAACTGCCTGGCTAGAAAGGGATTTGTGGTCTTAGGCTCTGTATGAAAAGCCTTGATACTCTGTGATGCTGCGTTGAAAACAGCCTCGGAATGCTCATTTACAACCCGTAAAGTCGGGCGCGACTCCGACCGTTCCTCGGCTGTTTTCGCCTTGCCTGACCTTCGTCTCAAGACTTTTCATACAGACCCTAGCGGTTCATTTCCAGCACACTTCACAAGAAGCGATGGTGCGGGCTGACAACATTCGCCAGTGGAACGAAGTGGGAATTCCACCGCGGGAAATCGCAGTATTGATGCCTCGTCAGGTAGACGACTATGGCTCGGCCCTGATGGCGGAGCTTGTCAGGCGGGGCATTACTTCAAGGAATGACAGCGAGCTGCAGGACTTGCCAAAAGAGCCTGCAGGCCGGCTGATGATCGACTACCTCACCTGCCTGTATGGCAAAGGCCAATCGGATGCCTGGGCGCATCTGATGGACTTGTTCACCCCCTATGAGGAGGCCAGCGCATCCGCAGCAGGCGCAAGGCGCCCACCGAGAGACCGAGCTTAACGAAAAACGCCTGGCCGCGACACGCCGCTCAACGGCGGGTGATCAGGCCCTGGCGGGCGATGCGGGTGAGCTGGCCGATGACCTCGTCGGCATCCTGCGCCGCGGGGGCCTGGATCACGGCCAGGTCGAAGCGGTCGTTGCCATACTGATCGAGCTGGTCACAGCTGTCGGAGAACTGGATGAGGAAGGCACAAGCCTGGCCCTTGCGCCGGGAGAAGCCATCGAGATTGCGCAAAAGCGTGGGTTGATGCTGGCCGCCGAGCAGGATGCGCGGGGTACGGGAAGCCTGGTTCTTGGCCAGGGGGGTCAAACAGACACTGGTACGTGGGCAACTCATGGAGTCTCTCTCCGCCTCGCTGATCCCGCTGGGCAGCGGTGGGAGGCGTCACCGAACCAGCGCTTTAGCGGTATTTCGGATGACCCACCGGGGCCTCTCCTGCGCCCCGCAAGTAGCTGTTTAAATCGGCGCAATCGGTATGCTAGAGGGACACGCCGCAAGTTACAAGCTGCAAGTTGATCGCTTTGACCACTTGCAGCTTGAGGCTTGAAGCTTGCAGCTTTATTTCAGCGTGCGATCACATGGTCCAGCGACAGGCGGCCCGCGCCTTCGATCAGCACCGCCACGGTGCCGGCCAGCAGCGCCAGGGCGAACTCATAACCGTTGTTGGACATGAACAACCCGTTGCCGATATGCACCGAGAAGATCGCCACCACCAGGGTCACGCTGAGTGCCAGCGCAGCCGGGCGGGCCAAAAGGCCGACCACCAGCGCCAGGCCGCCAAAGAACTCGGCGCTACCGGACAGCAGCGCCATGAGGTAGCCCGGAGCCAGGCCGATGCTTTCCATCCACTGGCCGGTGCCTTCCAGGCCGTAGCCACCGAACAGGCCGAAGAGTTTCTGCGCGCCGTGGGCCATGAAGATGACACCGACCAGGATGCGCACGACGCTCAGGCCGTAGCCGGCGCGGGTGTTGAAAAGGGCTTTCAGGGAGTTGTTCATGAGGCGCTTCCTTGTTTGAGCGGGTGTGTGTTGGATGGGCGCCATCATAATCAAGTCATCGAATAATAAAATCGCAAAAAACGCGCAATTAATATCGAATAATTTGATTTGATCAGCGCTTGGCCACCCGCTCCAGGGAGGCACGCTCGCGGTTGAACGCGAGGTAGTACTTGTTGACGCTGTTGACGAAACTCACCGGCCCCATGCCCACCTGCTCCATGGCGATACGCTCGGTCTGGAAGAACCACTGGTTGCCATTGAGTCCCCGTCGCCGGGCTTCGGCGCGCATGGCCTGGACCCGCTCCGGCCCGAGGTTGTAGGCGGCCAGGATGAACGCCATGCGCTCGCGCTCGTTGAGCTGGGGGCTGGCGAAGAACTTGCGGCGGATCAGCGCCAGGTAGCGGGCACTGGCCTGGACATTGCCATCCACCGTGGCGGTGTTGCTCACGCCTACCCGCTGGGCCGCCGACGGCGTGATCTGCATCAGCCCGTGGGCACCGCCGGTGCCACGCGCCTTGGGATCGAGGGTGGACTCCTTGAACGCCAGGGCGGCGAGGTTGAGCCAGTCGAACTGCTGGTCGCCGCCATGTTTCTGCAGCACCGGGCGCAACGCGGCCAAGCGTTGGCGGTCCTGGCGAGCCAAGGGGTTATGCACCCGGTACTGGCGCCGGTAGATGCGCTCGAACGCCGCGTCCTGGTTGTCGGGCGCACGGTAGGTGGCCAGGAAGCGGTCCACCGCCGCACGCAACATCGGCGCATCCTTGCGCAGATACCAGCGCATGGCCTGGGGCGGAGCCAGCTGCAGCTTGCTGTCGACCCGCAGGCGCGGCATCACCCGCGCCCAGCGCTGGGCGATGGGACGCTCCACCACGGTCAGCGGGTAGATGCCCGCCTGGACCATCTCCAGCACATCCTCCACCGCCAACGTCGGGTCGACCCACTCCACCTTGATCGGTGCCCGCTTGCGCAGCGCCAACTGCTGGTTGATCGCCTCGATCGCCGGCCCTGCGGCACTGGCGGTGGTCAGGGCGATGGTGCGCCCGGACAGCTGTTCGGCACGGTTGTAGCCGCGCTCGCCCTTGCGCCCGACCAGTTGCAAGGGAACCTGGTCGAGCACTGGCGCGCTGGCATCGACGCCGCGCACCACGCCGGGGTCGAGCAGTTCACCGGGCGCGGCAAGATCGCCCTCGCCGCGCTGCAGCGCACCAAGCAACTGTTCCTTGGCGCGGGGGATGATCTTCAGGGTGATTTCCTGGCCGTCGGCGACCCGGGCATTGAGGGCATGCTCCAGGGCACGCAGGCGGTAGTACTCGATCCCGACCGGTTCACCCTTTACCTCGCCGGAGCTGTTGCGGCTCTGGTTGACCAACACCCGCAGCACCTTGCTCGAGCGGATCTGCGTCAGGTCACGGGCCTGGCTGGCAGGCACATGCTGCTGCGGCCCCGCCTCGCCGGCAGCGACCGGCCCGGCGGCCAGCAACCCGGACAGCAACAGGCTGGTGAAAAAGGTTCGCACCATGGCGGTAAGGGTCCGAGGGCGGTTGGCAGGCACCATGCGCTGTGATCGATCCGTGATAAATGACCGCAACAGACCACGGCAAACGTTTGAAGTTCTTGGCTTTTTCGCGATATCTGGGTTTTTGCTATGCTGGCCGCCCCGCGGCAAGAGGTAGCACCATGCAACTGATCGATATCGGCGTCAACCTGACCAACAGCAGTTTCCGCGACCAGCAGGCCGCTATCGTCGAGCGTGCCGTGGAAGCCGGCGTGGCACAGATGGTCCTCACCGGCACCAGCCTGGATGTCAGCGCCGAGGCGCTGGAACTGTGCCAGCGCCTGGACGAGCCCGGCCAGCGTCTGTTCGGTACTGCCGGCGTGCACCCCCACGATGCCAGCCACTGGAGCGCCGACAGCGAACGCCAGCTGCGCGAACTGCTCGCTCAGCCACGGGTCGTGGCCGTGGGCGAATGCGGCCTGGACTTCAACCGCGACTTCTCCCCACGCCCCGCCCAGGAAAAGGCCCTGGAGGCGCAGCTGGCGCTGGCGGTCGAGCTGCGCCTGCCGGTGTTCCTCCACGAGCGCGAGGCCAGCGAACGCCTGCTGGCGATCCTCAAAGGCTACCGCGACCACCTGAGCGCGGCGGTGGTGCACTGCTTCACCGGTGAACGCCAGGCACTGTTCGCCTACCTCGACATGGACCTGCATATCGGCATCACCGGCTGGATCTGCGACGAGCGTCGCGGCACCCACCTGCACCCACTGGTCGGCAGCATCCCGCAAGGCCGCCTGATGCTGGAAAGCGACGCGCCCTACCTGCTGCCCCGAAGCCTCAGGCCCAAGCCGAAGAACGGTCGCAACGAGCCTGCGTTCCTTCCCGAAGTGCTGCGCGAGGTGGCACTGCACCGCGGCGAAACGGTGGAGCACACCGCCGCCCATACCAGCACCTGCGCCCGCGCGTTCTTCGGCCTGCCTGAGGTTTCTTGACGCATATCAACGAGGCTTCTGGCCTTGGCGGGCACAATGATGGCACCTTGCCAATAATGTTTCCGCCAACTCAGAGAAGACCTACCATGGGTGCCTGGCTTAGCAACGTTTCCCTCAAATACAAGTTCTGGGCCGTCAACGCAGTGGCCTTCGTCACCACGCTGATGCTGGTGCTCTACGCGGTGCACCTGGAGCAACAAGCCCGCGCCAGCGGCGCCCGGGCGCAAGCGCAGGCCCAGGCCGAACTGCTGGCAGCCTGGCCCGCCGGACAGGCACTGCCCACGCAGGCCAACCTGATCACCTGGCGCAACGGCCAGACGCCGCAATTTGCCGGCGAACCACTCGAAGCCCTGCGCGATGCCCAAGGCTGGGTCGATCTGCCCGGGGCCTGGATCCTCGGCGACAACCCGCTGCGCGGCGCCCAGGTATTGCGCCGGGACGAGCAGCACATCGCCGTGCTTGCCCAGTCCCCTAGCCTGCGTCAGGTCTATTTCGACCGCTTCAGCAACTATGCCGTGTGCGTGCTGATCCTGATGCTGGCGATGCTGTGCGCCTCGCAGTTGCTGATCCGCTTCCTGCTCAGCCAGCTCAACACCCTCAAGGATGTGATGCTGCATGTGGAGAAGACTGGCGACCTCTCGGCCCGGGTGCCGCTGGCCTGCGGCGACGAGGTCGGGCAGATGGCCGGTGCCTTCAACGCCATGCAGACCACATACCACCGCGTGGTCAGCACCGTCGCGCGCACCGCCGCGCAGCTGGATTCGGGTGCCGCGCGCCTGGCCGGCAGCATGGACGAGGTGCGCCACGGCATGATCGGCCAGCAGAGCGAGACCGACCAGGCGGCCACCGCAATCAACGAGATGACCGCCACGGTACACCATATCGCCCAGCACGCCGGCGCCACCCGCGACCTGTCGCAGACCGCCGACACCCTGGCCGGCAGCGGCCAGGCCGTGGTCAGCCGCGTGCAGGATTCGATTGCCGGGCTGTCCAGTGGTGTGCAGCAGACCGCCGAAATGATCCGCCAGCTGGCCGACGACAGCCAGAAGATCAATGGCGTGGTGGGGGTCATCCACAGCATCGCCGAACAGACCAACCTGCTTGCCCTCAACGCCGCCATCGAGGCCGCCCGGGCCGGCGACCTGGGCCGGGGCTTCGCCGTGGTCGCCGACGAGGTGCGCAACCTGGCCAAGCGCGTGCAGACCTCCACCGACGAGATCACCAGCATGGTCGCCGACCTGCAGGCCGGCACCCGCGACGCGGTGGATTTCATGCAGGAAAGCTCGTATAAGGCCGGCGATTGCGTCAAGCAGGCGCGCGAAGCCGGCGAGGCCCTGGCCGAGATCACCAGCGCGGTGGCACAGATGCGCGAAAGCAACACCCAGATCGCCGTGGCCGCCGAGCAGCAGAGCCAAGTGGCCGAGGAAATGAACCGCGCCGTCGTCAGCATCCGCGACGTGACCGAAGAGACCGTGCAGCAGACCGTGGGCTCGGCCACCACCAGCAGCGAACTGGCGACCCTCGCCGGCGAACTGAACAAGGCCATCGGCCAGCTCAAGCTTTGACCAGCACTGGCTATGGTCACCATAGCCAGCCTCGATTGGCCCCCCTGCGGGGGCCGCACTAAGCTTTGGACAGACCCCTGAGGATCCGTCCATGAGCAAACGACTGCCCAACCTGCCCGCCTGGCAATGGCGCGGCTACCACCACAATCACCGCCACCCCACCAACCTGGTGCTGCATCTGATCGCAGTGCCGCTGTTCATCCTGGGCGCGCTGCTGGTGCTGTCGGGGCTGTTCGCGCTGGACCTGTCGCAGATCGCCGTGGGCGTCATTGCTTTGGTCGCCGGGTTGGGCCTGCAACGCCATGGGCACCGCCTGGAAGCCGAGCAGCCCGAGCCTTTCGCCAATCGCCAGGATGCCCTGCAGCGGCTGCTCACCGAGCAGTTCATCACCTTCCCGCGCTTCGTGCTCAGCGGCGCCTGGTGGCGAGCGTGGCGCGAGCGGCACAAGCACGGTAAATGACAAGATCGAGCACACAGCGCCGCTGACGCGGCGCATCGCCGGCAAGCCGGCTCCCACAGGAATGGTATATGACCCAGCGTTAACACGATCGGAGTGGGAGCCGGCTTGTCGTGGCGACGAACCGCGGCGATGGGGCGCAAAGCGGCCCCTGTCCAGGCCTGCCAGACTCAGGCGAACACGGTCACCGTCTGCCGGCTCGACGCCAGCAACTCCCCTTCGGCCGTCCACAACGCAGCGGCCGCATGCCCATAACCATCACGGGCATACTCGGTCTCGACCACATAGCGGCACCAGTCGAGGGTCGACAGCCGCGGCGTTGGCTGCACGAACTCGATGGTCCAGGTCAGCGTGCTACCGGCGGCGGGCTGCTTGAGATATGGCAGCAGGCTGGGCGGCCAGGCATCGACCAGCGCCAGCAGGTGCGCCACCCCGACCGGCTCCTCGGCGACATCACGCAGGCGTACCCAACCGCCCATATGCCGTGAGTCATTGCCACTGAACGGCAGGCCGCCCACCGCCCAGCGAAACGCCACGTGCTGCATGAATTCCGGTGTAATGCCCTTGATGAAGGGCAGCTCCAGTGCCGCCTCCTGCAGCGGCTTCATCGGCATCGCGGCTGGCGCGTCGACCGCCACCACGGAAGGACGACCGGCACCGAAACTGCCCTGCACCAGGGTCACCACCTGGCCATCCTGCACGGCGCGTCCCAGCAAGGTGCTGACTGCCTTGCCCTCGCGCAGCACCTCCACCTCCAGGCTGATCGGCACATCCGGCGCCGCCGGGCCGACGAAGGTGATGGCCAGCGAACGCACCGGGCGGTTGTCGCCGAGCTTCTGGCGCATCGCTTCGTGCACCATCGCCGCCATCAGGCCGCCGAACACCGCGCGGCCCTGGGCCCAGCCAGCCGGCACGCTGACCGCCTCGGGGTGAGCGCGTGCGGCTGTCAGCAATTCTGTGAAGTTCATGTGCCAGGGCTCCTGCGCGAAAAGAACCGATAGTAACCAGCGATCACGCCAGCCACAGCCCGCATTTCGGTCATTTGCCGGGACTAACGGCGCGCCAGGGCTTTCTGCAATGCCTCGAGAGTCAGATCCGAGCGCCCCTCGGCAGCATGCAGCTCATGCTCCCAGGCCACCTTGCAGCCTGCCAGGTCACTGTGCTCGTGCACTTGCAGTAGCCACTGCACGCGGTCATGCCAGTCGCCAAGATCGCCTTGCGCCTTTTTCAACAGACGCTGCAGCCTCTTGCCGGCATGCTCGAGTTGGGGGTAGGCCTCGTCCCCGTAGCGAACGCGCTTGATCAGCAGGCGCAGACGATGCCGATCATGGGCCGGGTCGTCCAGCGCCCTGGCCAGCTTGCGCCATTGCTTCTCCAGGCGCTTGTCGATGCGCCTGCGCATGCCTTGCGTCAAGCCTTCGCGGTCGGCAGCACGCAAAAACAGCGGAAAGGCGTCGAGGATCGCCAGCACCCGAGTAAGCTGGGCACTGGACGCGACGCCGGCAAAGGTCCGTGCCCTCCCCTCCTGGCGGCGCTCGCCGGCCTGCACATGACCGCGCCCGACCAGTTGCGCGGCCAGCACTTCACGGTCACGCAACGGTGTGGTGAGCGTGCCCAGTGCCCCCGCCGCTTCCTCCAACTGCTCGACACCCGGCAAGCCACGCAAAGGCCGCAACAAACTGCGCAGCCGCCGTAGGGTGGTGCGCAGGTCGTGCAGCGCCTCGCTGTCGGTATCGGCGGCGAGGCGCTCGCGACAGGCCAGCATTCCCACCTGCAGGGCCAGGACCCTGGAAACCACATGGTCGATCATGCTCGGCATGTGACGCTCCTCACTCAACGCCCGGCGCGGGACTCACGAATGTAGAAACGCGCTTTCTCGGCCTTGTGGGTACAACCTTCAAAGCCTTCGAACTGCTGCTGGGTCTTGGCACCGGTCAGCAGCGACAACGCCTTGGAATAGCTCACGGTGCCGGCAAAGCCTTCGGCCTTGGCCAGGTCAAGTTCCTTCCAGGCGGCATCGAGCTGGGTCGCGCAACTGTCACGGTAGGCCGTCTTGCCCGCGCAGCCGGCCAAGGCCAGGGCAATCAGAGGAAGGGTGATCCAGGCTTTCATCGGTAATACCTCGAGGGTGGAAACTGAAGTGGCCGTTCGACGGCAAAGCAAACAAAAAGTGCCCTGCTCAGCGTAGTCCAGCACGGACTACATTGAAGCACAGGCGGCATGGGTGCATTGTTGGACCATGGTTGCACAGGCACAGGGGGAAAAAATCATGGGCAAACGCGTGGCGTTGGTGCTGGGCTCGGGCGGGGCCCGAGGGTACGCGCACATCGGTGTGATCGAGGAGATCGAACGCCGCGGCTACGAGATCGCATGCATCGCCGGTTGCTCCATGGGCGCGGTGATCGGCGGCATCTACGCCGCCGGCAAGCTCGACGAGTACCGCAGCTGGATCGAGAGCCTGGACTACCTGGACGTGCTGCGCCTGGTCGATGTCAGCTTTCGCCTGGGCGCCATTCGTGGCGACAAGGTGTTCGGGCAGATCCGCAAGATCGTCGGTGAAATCAACATCGAGCAATTACGCATTCCCTACACGGCGGTCGCTACCGACCTGACCAACCAACAGGAAATATGGTTCCAGGAGGGCTGCCTGCACCAGGCCATGCGCGCCTCGGCGGCCATTCCCAGCCTGTTCACCCCGGTGGTGCAAGGTAATCGCATGCTGGTCGATGGCGGTATTCTCAATCCGTTGCCGATCGTCCCGGTGGTGTCCAGCCACTGCGACCTGATCATCGCCGTCAACCTCAACGCCACCAACCAGAAGCAGTATCAGTTGCCGGTGATCGAGCGCCCGGCGGCGTTCAAGATGCGTTTCGACGCCTTGATCAGCTCGCTGGGGTCGCGCCTGCCGTTCCGGCGCAAGCCGGCCGAACAGCTGATCCGCCTGGAGCAGGAGATCGTCGCCGAAGGGCTGGCCTCATCCAACCCCTGGCTGGGCGAGAGCGCCGAACCGCAGGGCCAGCAGCCGGCGGCGGCGCCACAGAGCGAAGGCGCGCCCAAGTCGGCCACTGGCTCGTTCATCGTCGACAACGTCGGCCCCGCGTCCTTGCTGGACCTGATCAACCAGAGTTTCGAAGTGATGCAGACGTCGTTGGCGCAGTACAAGATCGCCGGGTATCCGCCGGATGTGCTGATCAACGTACCCAAGCGGGTGTGCCGGTTCTTCGAGTTCTACAAGGCGCCGGAGTTGATCGCCCTGGGGCGGGAGATCGCCCGGGACACGCTGGACAACCATGAGGGAATCCGGCGTCCCTGAAACAAGTCCGTGCACACCTGCCGCAGGTCGTCATGCAGGAGCGGGCTTGCCCCGCGATGAACCAAAGCCAGAAACGAAACAGGCCGCATAAGCGGCCTGTTTCGCGATCAGCACACGACTCAGTAGCGGGTGATGTCGGCACTGCCTTCAAGCAGCTTGCGATAGGCCGCGAAGTCTTGCGAACCGGCACGCGATGCGAGATAGCGACGGATCTGCGCCTTCTCTTCATCGGTGGCGGCAGCACCTTCGTTGACGCCCTTCAGTTGCAGGACCACCAGGCTGCCATCGCCCAGCACCACGCTGCCGTAGACTGGCTTGTCCTTGGCCGCTGGCTTGCCGAGGCGGAACACCGCCTGCAGCTCGGCCGGGTCGATGCCATCCTGGCCACGGGTGACCGCTTCATGGAGCTTCCAGCCCTGACCTTCGGCCTTGACCGAGCCATCCCGCAGGCCGGCGATCAGTTTGTCGGCCTTGGCCTTGAGTTCGGCAATCGCCTTCTCCTTGGCCAGGTGCTCGCTGATGTTCTTGGCCACGGCCTCCAACGGCAGCTGCTCGGGCTTGCGGTGCTCCTTGACGCGCACGACCACCACGGTTTCCGGATCGAGTTCGATGGCGTTGCTGTTGGCGCCCTCTTCCAGCACCTGTTCGCTGAACGCGGCCTGGATCACCGCACGGTTGGCAGTGATGCCTTCGCCGCCCTCGCGACCAAAGGCTGCGGAGGTGTGTACCTTCAGGCCCAGGTCCTGGGCCGGCTGGGCCAGGTCGGAAGCTTCGAAGGCGGTGTCTTCGAGCTGCTTGGTGGCCTCGACGAAGCGCTGCTCCACCTGCTGGGTCTTCAGCTCGTGGGTCAGTTTGTCCTTCAGGCTGGCGAAGCTCGGTACGTCCGGCGCCTGCACGCCCAGCAGCTTGATCAGGTGGTAGCCGAACTCGGTGCGTACGGGTGCCGATACCTGGTCCTTGTTCAGCTTGTACAGCGCGTCCTCGAAGGCCGGGTCGTACACGCCAGGGCCGGCGAAGCCGAGGTCACCACCGGTGTTGGCCGAACCCGGGTCCTGGGAGAATTCCTTGGCCAGCTTGGCAAAGTCCTCGCCTTTGCCCAGGCGCTGCTGGATCTCTTCGATGCGGGCCTTGGCCTTGGCATCGTCAGTCTTGTCGTTGACCTCGATCAGGATGTGCGCGGCATGGCGCTGCTCGCCCAGATTGGCGATTTCCTTCTCGTACAGGGCCTTGAGCTCGCCCTCGTCGACCTTGACCTGATCGAAGAAGGCCGACTTCTTCAGCTCGAGGTAATCGATGACCACTTGATCCGGGGTCATGAATTCCTTGGCGTGCTGGTCGTAGTGCGCCTTGACCTCGTCATCGCTCACCTTGACCGCGGCCGGATCGGCCTTGAAGGTCTGCGAAGCGAAATCACGGGTCTGCTTCTCGAGGCGGGCGAAGGCTTCAACCTGCTTGTCGGTGACGAAGCTGCTGCCGGCAAGGCCGGTGCGCAGTTGGCCGATGAGCATTTCCTGGGCGAGCATCTCGCGGAACTGCATGCGCCCGTAGCCCATCTGGCGGATGACCGAATCGAAGCGCTCGGCGCTGAACTTGCCATCGACCTGGAATTCAGGCGTCTGCAGGATCAGCTGATCCAGCGCGGCCTCGGAAAAAGCGAACTTGGCATCTTCGGCACCCTGCAACAGCAGCTTGCGATCGATCAGCCCCTTGAGCGCGGCTTCGCGCAGCATCTTCTCGTCCAGCAGCGCTGGGTCGAAATCCTTGCCCAACTGTTGCATCAGCTGGCGGCGCTGCATGTCCACGGCCTGGCTCAGCTCGTTCTGGCTGATGGTCTGGCCGTTCACCTTGGCGGCGTCCTGGCTATGGCTGGCGGCCTGGAAAATGGCCTCGAAACCGGTCAACGCCATCAGTACGACGATGAGGCCGATGATGGTCTTGGCAATCCAACCTTGTGAATTGTCCCTGATATTCTGCAGCATGCGTCCCCCAGAAACGGCTGTACCACTGCGTCGACAACCGCGGAGCGTGGGTAGAATCCTGATAGAAGAAAGGCGCATCCAGTGGATGCGCCTTTTCGAAGCGAGCGTGCCAGCGGGAACGTTTGCGACCCGCCGTCACGCGGTCGGCCCTGGCGACGCCCGGGCCGGCTGAAAGACGACTTAGTTGACGGCGTCTTTCAGGCCCTTGCCAGCTTTGAAGCCAGGAACCTTGGCGGCAGCGATCTTGATCGCCTTGCCGGTTTGCGGGTTACGGCCGGTGCGCTCAGCGCGCTCCTTGACCGAGAAGGTGCCGAAGCCAACCAGGACAACATCGTCACCGGCTTTCAGGGCGCCTTGAACGGATTCGATCACTGCGTCCAGCGCACGGCCGGCTACAGCTTTCGGGATGTCAGCGGATGCGGCGATAGCGTCAATCAGTTCCGACTTGTTCACTCTAAGTCCCCTTATTTCTCTATTGAGTTTGTTTCTAAGTATGTAATGAAAAGCTTATGAAACGAGCGCTGGGTGGCCTGTTGACACTGGCGTGCCGCTTTATAGCAAGGGGCCGAAAATGCTGTCAACCAAAGCCCCCCAGCGAAATACGTACTAGTGCGTGCTGATTCTTTCCTTAGCATCGCCGTCGCGCTTCTCATCTTTCGCGACAATCTCCGGAGCCACATCTGGCAAGGGCTCCGGGGCGTATTGCAGCGCAATTTGGAGGACTTCGTCAATCCATTTGACCGGTTTGATCTGAAGATCCTGTTTGATGTTTTCCGGAATCTCCTTCAAGTCGCGAACATTCTCTTCCGGAATGATCACCGTCTTGATCCCGCCACGGTGTGCCGCCAGGAGTTTTTCCTTGAGCCCGCCAATGGCCAGAACCTGGCCACGCAAGGTGATCTCACCGGTCATCGCCACATCGGCGCGAACCGGGATCTGGGTCAGGGCCGACACCAGCGCGGTGCACATGCCGATACCGGCGCTAGGGCCATCCTTGGGCGTGGCACCTTCGGGCATGTGGATGTGAACGTCGCGCTTCTCGTGGAAGTCTGCAGCGATCCCCAGGCTTTGAGCGCGGCTGCGCACCACCGTCTGCGCGGCGGTGATCGACTCGACCATGACGTCTCCGAGCGAACCGGTCTTGATCAATTGCCCCTTGCCGGGAATAACCACCGCCTCGATGGTCAGCAGCTCACCACCCACCTGAGTCCAGGCCAGGCCCGTGACCTGGCCGATTTGATCCTGCTGCTCGGCCAGGCCGTAGCGGAACTTGCGCACGCCCAGCAACTGCTCGAGCTGCTCACCGGTTACCTTGACCTTCACCTGCTTGGCACCGGTGTGCTCCTTGACCACTTTGCGGCAGACCTTGGCGATCTGGCGCTCCAGGCCACGCACGCCGGCCTCGCGGGTGTAGTAGCGAATGATGTCGCGAATGGCCGAAACGTCGACCTCCAGCTCATCCTTCTTCAAACCATTGGCCTTGACCTGCTTGGGCACCAGGTACTTGACCGCGATGTTGATCTTTTCGTCCTCGGTGTAGCCCGGCAGGCGGATGACTTCCATGCGATCAAGCAGCGCCGGCGGGATGTTCATCGAGTTCGAGGTGCACAGGAACATCACGTCCGAGAGGTCGTAGTCGACCTCCAGGTAGTGATCGTTGAAGTTGTGGTTCTGCTCGGGGTCGAGCACCTCCAGCAACGCCGAGGCCGGGTCACCGCGCATGTCGCTGCCCATCTTGTCGATCTCGTCGAGCAGGAACAGCGGGTTGCGTACACCGACCTTGGTCATTTTCTGAATCAGACGACCGGGCATCGAGCCGATGTAGGTACGACGGTGGCCACGGATCTCGGCCTCGTCACGCACGCCGCCCAACGCCATGCGCACGAACTTGCGGTTGGTGGCGGCGGCGATCGACTCGGCCAGCGAGGTCTTGCCCACGCCAGGTGGCCCGACCAGGCACAACACCGGGCCACGGATCTTCTTCACCCGCTTCTGCACGGCGAGATACTCGAGGATGCGTTCCTTGACCTCTTCCAGACCGTAGTGGTCCGCGTCGAGGATCTCCTCGGCCTTGGTCAGGTCCAGGCGCACCTTGCTCTGGGCTTTCCACGGCACCTGCACCAGCCAGTCGAGGTACGAACGCACCACGGTGGCTTCGGCCGACATCGGCGACATCTGCTTGAGCTTGTTCAGCTCGGCCTGGGCCTTGGCCAGGGCGTCCTTGGGCAAGCCTGCGGCGTCGATGCGCTTCTTCAGCTCCTCGACTTCGTTGTGGCCTTCGTCGCCATCGCCAAGCTCCTTCTGAATGGCCTTCATCTGCTCATTCAGGTAGTACTCGCGCTGGCTGCGCTCCATCTGCTTCTTCACGCGACCGCGAATGCGTTTCTCAACCTGCAGCAGGTCGATCTCGGCATCGAGCAGCGCCAGCACGTGTTCGACACGCGCCTGCAGGTCGACGATCTCGAGGATTTCCTGCTTCTGCTCGATCTTCAACGCCATGTGCGCGGCCATGGTATCGACCAGGCGCCCAGGCTCCTCGATGCTGTTGAGCGAGGACAACACTTCGGCCGGGACTTTCTTGCCCAGTTGCACGTATTGCTCGAACTGAGACAGCAGGGTGCGCACGAAGACCTCGGACTCGCGCTCGGCGGTCTCGACTTCGTCGATCAGGCTGACTTCGGCACGGATATGGCCATCGACTTCATTGAAGCGCTCGACAGCGCCACGCTGCTCACCCTCGACCAGCACCTTGACGGTGCCATCGGGCAGCTTGAGCAGTTGCAGCACGGTGGCGACAGTGCCCACGCGATACAGGGCGTCTTCACCCGGATCGTCGTCGGCAGGATTCTTCTGGGCCAGCAGGAGGATCTGCTTCTCGCCCGTCATCGCGGCCTCGAGGGCCTCGATGGACTTCTCACGCCCCACGAACAGTGGGATGACCATGTGCGGATAGACGACTACGTCGCGCAATGGCAAAAGAGGCAAGTCGAGGGTGGTCTTCATGATTTCGCCTCTACAGCGGCCATGTGGCCGGAAACCGTTGGAAATGGTGCTTGGGGCTAATGTGGGGGCAGCCCTGGGAAATTACAAGCGCCCAGGCCATGAAATGCAAAAAGGGGCCAAAAAGGCCCCTTCCTGTTGCTACCCCGTTCCCGATCAGGCGTCGGGAGCGGCCTTGGCTTGCGGCTCGCTGTTCTCGTAGATCAGCAGCGGCTGCGAAGAGCCTTCGATAACGCTTTCGTCGATCACCACCTTGCTGACATCCTTCTGCGAAGGAATCTCGTACATGGTGTCGAGCAGCACGCCCTCGAGGATCGAACGCAGGCCACGGGCGCCGGTCTTGCGCTCCAGCGCCTTGCGCGCAACGGCCTTGAGCGCATCGCTGCGGAACTCGAGGTCGACGCTTTCCATCTCGAACAGCTTGGCGTATTGCTTGGTCAACGCGTTCTTCGGCTCGGTGAGGATCTGCATCAGCGCAGCCTCGTCCAGCTCGTCCAGCGTCGCCAGAACCGGCAGACGGCCGACGAACTCCGGAATCAGGCCGAACTTGACCAGATCGTCCGGCTCGACCTCACGCAGCGACTCGCCGACCTTCTTGCCCTCTTCCTTGCTGCGCACTTCGGCGCTGAAGCCGATGCCGCCCTTGGTGGAGCGGTTCTGGATGACCTTTTCCAGGCCAGAGAACGCGCCACCGCAGATGAACAGGATGTTGCGGGTATCAACCTGCAGGAACTCCTGTTGCGGGTGCTTGCGACCGCCTTGCGGCGGCACCGAGGCAACGGTGCCCTCGATCAGCTTCAACAGCGCCTGCTGCACGCCCTCGCCCGAGACGTCACGGGTGATGGACGGGTTGTCCGACTTGCGCGAGATCTTGTCGATCTCGTCGATGTAGACAATGCCCATCTGGGCCTTTTCCACGTCGTAGTCGCACTTCTGCAGCAGTTTCTGAATGATGTTCTCGACGTCCTCACCGACATAACCGGCTTCGGTCAGGGTGGTGGCGTCGGCAATGGTGAACGGTACGTTCAGCAGGCGCGCGAGTGTCTCGGCCAGCAGCGTCTTGCCCGAGCCGGTCGGCCCGATCAGCAGGATGTTGCTCTTGCCCAGTTCGACTTCGTCGCCCTTCTTGTCACGCTGGTTCAGGCGCTTGTAGTGGTTGTACACCGCTACCGCCAGCACCTTTTTCGCGCGTTCCTGACCAATGACGTACTGGTCCAGGATACCGCTGATTTCTTTCGGCGAGGGTAGCTTGTGCGCGTTGCTCTCGGCCTGGGCTTCCTGCACCTCCTCACGGATGATGTCGTTGCACAGGTCGACGCACTCGTCGCAGATAAATACCGAGGGGCCGGCAATCAACTTGCGCACTTCGTGCTGGCTTTTGCCGCAGAAGGAGCAATAGAGCAATTTGCCGTTGTCCTCGCCGTTACGGGTGTCAGTCATTCGATCGATCCAATCCGGTAGGCTTGAAACACAAGATGAAGGCAATCGCTGGCTTTTTCAAGTCCGCGGGTAGGCGCAATCTGCACCCACCCGCTCTGGCGCATTGCTTCAGGATGCCAGTTGCCGCTTGTCGTAGACCGAGTCGATCAGGCCATACTCGGCCGCGCGCGCAGCGCTCATGAAGTTGTCACGCTCGGTGTCGCGCTTGATGGTTTCCAGCGGCTGGCCGGTGTGATGGGCCAGCAGCTCGTTCAGGCGCGCCTTGATGTTGAGGATTTCCTGGGCGTGGATCTCGATATCGGTCGCCTGGCCCTGGAAGCCGCCCAGCGGCTGGTGAATCATCACCCGCGAGTTGGGCAGGCAGTGGCGCTTGCCGGCGGCACCAGCCGCGAGCAGGAAGGCGCCCATGCTGCAGGCCTGGCCGATACAGATGGTCGAGACGTCCGGCTTGATGAACTGCATGGTGTCGTAGATCGACATGCCAGCTGTCACGGAGCCGCCTGGGGAGTTGATGTAAAGATGGATATCCTTGTCCGGGTTTTCCGCCTCAAGGAACAGCAGTTGCGCCACTACCAGGTTGGCCATGTAGTCCTCTACAGGGCCGACCAGGAAGATCACGCGCTCCTTCAGGAGGCGCGAATAGATGTCGTAGGCGCGTTCGCCACGGGCGGACTGCTCGATAACCATCGGGACCAGGCCGCCCGCGGCCTGGATGTCAGAGCTCTGCTGAATATAAGAATTGCGGGACATGTCCTGCACTCACTCCCAAATAGTCATGGCTTGAATACGCACAAGCCAGCGCGAAGGCTGGCTTGTGGGGGTTTCCTACGAGAGTAGCCTGTTACTCAGCGTCGGCAGCTGCCTGGGCTGGTTTCACCGCTTCTTCGTACGAGACCGATTTGTCGGTCACAGTCGCTTTCTGCAGGACAGTATCTACAACTTGTTCTTCCAGTACAACCGAACGCACTTCGTTCAGTTGCTGGTCGTTCTTGTAGTACCAGGCGATGACCTGCTCAGGCTCCTGGTAGGCCGAGGCCATCTCTTCGATGACTTCGCGAACCTTGGCTTCGTCCGGCTTCAGGTCGAACTGCTTGACCACTTCGGCAACGATCAGGCCCAGGACCACGCGGCGCTTGGCCTGCTCTTCGAACATCTCGGCTGGCAGCTGCTCAGGCTTGATGTTGCCACCGAACTGCTGAACGGCCTGCACGCGCAGACGGTTGACTTCGTTTTCCAACAGGGCTTTCGGCACGTCGACCGGGTTGGCGGCCAGCAGACCGTCCATGACCTGGTTCTTGACCTTGGTCTTGATGGCCTGGCGCAGTTCACGCTCCATGTTCTTGCGAACTTCGGCGCGGAAGCCTTCCAGGGTCGATTCCTTGATACCGAACTGGGCGAAGAAGGCTTCGTTCAGTTCTGGCAGCACAGGAGCCGAAACGCTGTTGACGGTAATGGTGAACTCGGCGGCCTTGCCTGCCAGGTCCAGGTTCTGGTAGTCCTCTGGGAAGGTCACGTTGACCACGCGCTCTTCGCCAGCCTTGGCGCCAACCAGACCTTCTTCGAAGCCCGGGATCATGCGGCCGGAGCCCAGTACCAGCTGGGTGCCCTTGGCCGAACCACCGGCGAAGGCTTCACCGTCGATCTTGCCGACGAAGTCGATGTTGACCTGGTCGTCGTTCTGCGCGGCGCGCTCGACAGCCTCGAAGCGGGTGTTCTGCTTGCGCAGGACTTCCAGCATGTTGTCCAGGTCGGCGTCAGCCACTTCGGCGCTCAGGCGCTCGACAGCGATCGAGTCGAAACCGGCAACGGTGAACTCAGGGAAGACTTCGAAGATGGCGACGAACTCGAGGTCCTTGCCTTTTTCGAACGATTTTGGCTCGACGGCAGGAGCGCCGGCCGGGTTCAGCTTCTGCTCGACGATGGCTTCGTAGAAGGAAGCCTGGACCAGGTCACCGAAGGCTTCCTGACGGGCATCGGCCTCGAAACGCTGGCGGATCACGCTCATTGGCACCTTGCCCGGGCGGAAGCCCGCGATCTTGGCGCGCTTGGCAGTCTGCTGCAGACGCTTGTTGACTTCGTTCTCGACGCGCTCGGCCGGAACGGCGATGGTCATGCGGCGCTCGAGAGCGGAAGTGTTTTCAACAGAAACTTGCATGGATATTCCTCGTTGCACAGACGTTAGCCGGCGATAACCCGACTCCAGAATCAAGGGCAAACATTCTAGTGACTCGCGCACCAGAAGTCACCCCACCCGGATTGTCGGCGAAACACGCCGGTCGATTTCCCTGGAAGGCCCGCACGACGGGGCGTCGAGCCTATTCATATAACGACCGCGCGCCACCTCGAATGCCGCGCAGTTGTAAAACCTTGTCAAACAAACAACAGCCTGGGCGATCGCCAGTTTTATTGCGGCTCGATCTCGTTGAACTGGCAGTATTCTTCCCAAGCCAGGCCCAACGCCTCGGCCACCTCGCGGTGCACTTCCAGGCGCATGGCCTGCAACTGCTCCGGCGACTCGGCGATCAACTGCAACGCGTACTCCCAAGGCTGGACGCCCTGCTCCTGGGCTGCATCCTCGAACGCCCATTCGATCTGCTGGGCCTGCTCACCGGCATCCAGCTCACGGATTTCTTCGAGCAACTGCGGATTTGCCTCGGCAAAACGCTGCAGCGCCAGGGCCTGGCGCGCCTCTTTTGCAATCATTTGCGCTACTCCTCTGCCAGTCTGTTCAGCCAGGCATTCAACCGGCTGAAATCTAACAGCTTTTATCGCCTGACCACCAGTAGCCACAGGCACCGGATGGCAGAAACAAAAAAGGCGCCCGATCATTCGATCCGGGCGCCTTCTGAAAATATGGGGTGGACGATGGGAATCGAACCCACGACAACCGGAATCACAATCCGGCGCTCTACCAACTGAGCTACGCCCACCATAATGCAGTGTTGCGGTACAGCCTTACAGAAACATGGTGCGGACGAAGAGACTCGAACTCTTACAGCTTGCGCCGCTGGAACCTAAATCCAGTGTGTCTACCAATTTCACCACGTCCGCATGAAACGCTTAGAACAAGGGCGCCGGATCATTCAATCGAGGCGCCCCTGAAAAATCTGGGGTGGACGATGGGAATCGAACCCACGACAACCGGAATCACAATCCGGCGCTCTACCAACTGAGCTACGCCCACCAT
>NZ_JBYSYW010000022.1:0-20268 GCF_058783825.1 Pseudomonas sp. FW305-96 | reverse complement strand
ATAACGCGTTACTGCTTACTTGCCCGAGCCTAAATGGCGCACCCGGCAGGACTCGAACCTGCGACCATCCGCTTAGAAGGCGGATGCTCTATCCAGCTGAGCTACGGGCGCTTAAGCTTCCAGCCAAACCGAACAAGCGAACCACTTGCCCTGCTCGACTTTGCCAACCCGTGCCAGGCAGTGCCCGACAAGTGCGGCGAATCTTATAGGCGACCCTGAGGGGCGTCAACACCTTTCGCAAAAAAATTTAAATTATTGAAGGGGTTAGGGGATTTGCCCGACCACCCGCCTTTGCCCTTGGGCCATGTCGTGCGAGAATGTGCCCTTCTTATATATGTTCCCTTCTCGATGGTTAATCACGCGTCTATGACTGCACACCTTATCGATGGCAAGGCGATCGCCGCCAACCTGCGCCAGCAGATCGCCCAACGTGTCGCCGAGCGCCGCCAGCAGGGCCTGCGCACGCCAGGCCTGGCGGTGATCCTGGTCGGCAGCGACCCGGCCTCCCAAGTCTATGTCTCGCACAAGCGCAAGGACTGTGAAGAGGTCGGCTTCATTTCCCAGGCGTTCGACCTGCCCAGCGATACCACGCAGCAAGCCCTGGCCGATCTGATCGACCGGCTCAACGACGACCCGGCAGTCGACGGCATTCTCCTGCAACTGCCGCTGCCGGAGCATCTGGACGCCTCGCTGCTGCTCGAGCGCATCCGCCCGGACAAGGACGTGGACGGTTTCCACCCCTACAACATCGGCCGCCTGGCCCAGCGCATCCCGCTGCTGCGTCCGTGCACCCCGAAAGGCATCATGACCCTGCTGCACAGCACCGGCCAGGATCTGTACGGCATGAACGCGGTGATCGTCGGCGCATCCAACATCGTCGGCCGACCGATGGCCATGGAGCTGCTGCTGGCCGGCTGCACCGTCACCGTCTGCCACCGTTTCACCAAGGACCTGCCCGGCCATGTCGGCCGTGCCGACCTGGTGGTGGTGGCTGCCGGCAAGCCGGGGCTGGTCAAGGGTGAGTGGGTCAAGGAAGGCGCCATCGTCATCGACGTCGGCATCAACCGCCAGGAAGACGGCAAGCTGGTCGGCGACGTGGTCTACGAGACCGCCCTGCCCCGCGCCGGCTGGATCACCCCGGTGCCGGGCGGCGTGGGTCCGATGACCCGGGCATGCCTGCTGGAGAACACCCTGTATGCGGCTGAAGAGCTGCACAAGTAATACGGTGTTCCGGCAATAAAGAAAACGGCGCCCTTCGAGGCGCCGTTTTCAGTTGTACAGTTCATCCTTGTGGGAGCGGCGACCTTTTTCCGTGACGCCAGCCGATTCCGCTGCCAAACAATCCATTTCAGCTGGACCCGCTGCCCGCCCCGCCCGCTTCAGCCGGGATCTCACCGCAAACCATCACACAATGGTCACACAGCCCACCTGTGGATGCGTGCCCAATGCAAACAACAAATACCGTCCTCATGATTCGCCCGGCGCGGTTCGCCTTCAACCCCGACACCGCCGCCAACAACCGCTTCCAGCAAGCGCCGCTGGACCCTGAGACCGCCAGCGCAAAGGCCCTGGAAGAGTTCGACGGTTACGTCGACAGCCTGCGCCAGCACGGCGTCGACGTACTGGTGGTGCAGGACACCCCAGAGCCCCATACCCCTGACTCGATCTTCCCCAACAACTGCTGGAGCAGCCATGCCGACGGGAGCCTGGTGCTCTACCCGATGGAGGGCAAGAACCGCCGCCTGGAACGCAGCAAGGGCGTACTGGGCGTGCTGAGCGAGCGCTTCGCCATCCAGCGCACCGTCGACCTGAGCCCGCTGGAACAGCAGAATCTGTTCCTCGAAGGCACCGGCAGCATGGTCCTGGACCGCGAGCACCGTATCAGCTACGCCTGTCACTCCGGGCGCACCCACGAACGCGCCCTGCGCCAGTTCGCCGAGCACCTGGACTACCGCCTGTGCCTGTTCCACGCGGTGGACCGCCAGCAGGCGCCGATCTACCACAGCAACGTGATGATGAATGTCGGCCGCCAGCTCGCCGTGGCCTGCCTCGATGCCCTGCCCCACCCAGACGAACGCCGCGCACTGGAACATTCGCTGCGCGACACCGACAAGCAGGTGCTGGCGCTGAACTTCGATCAGCTGGAGAACTTCGCCGGCAACATGCTCGAGGTCCACGACCGCGACGGCCGCTCGCTGCTGGTGATGTCGCGCAGCGCCTGGCGCTCGCTCGATGCGCAGCAGCGCCGCCAGGTCGAACGCCACAGCCATCCGCTGGTGGTGAACATCGACCATATCGAACGTATAGGCGGCGGCAGCGCCCGCTGCATGCTCGCCGAAATCCACCTGCCCTCGCGCCACTGACCCGTCAAGGAGAACCATCATGACCCGCTACATCGACGTAAATGACCTCGCCCGCCTGGTCAACCGCAAGGGCCTGCCCACCTGCCTGGCCGAGGTGGCCGAGTACATCCGCCAGGACTACCTGCGCTGGCACGACTTCGAAAAATGCGCGCGCCTGGCCAACCACTCGCCGGACGGGGTGATCGAACTGATGCCTGTGTCCGACGCGAACCTGTACGCCTTCAAGTACGTCAACGGCCACCCGAAGAACACCCACAACGGCCTGCTCACCGTGATGGCCTTCGGCGCCCTGGGCGATGTCGATACCGGCGCGCCAGTGCTGCTCAGCGAGATGACCCTGACCACCGCCATCCGTACCGCCGCCACCTCGGCCCTGGCCGCCCGCTACCTGGCGCGTCCGGACAGCAAGCGCATGGCGCTGATCGGCAACGGCTCGCAAAGCGAGTTCCAGGCCATCGCCTTCCACACCCTGCTGGGCATCGAGGAGATCCGCCTGTTCGACATTGACCGCAAGGCTTCGGAGAAACTGGCAGCCAACCTGGCCGGCTACCCGCAACTGAAGCTGACCATCGCCGGCAGCGTGGCCGAGGCGGTACGCGGCGCCGATATCGTCACCACGGTCACCGCCGACAAGGCCTACGCCACCATTCTCACCCCGGAGCTGATCGAGCCGGGCATGCACCTCAATGCCGTGGGCGGCGACTGCCCGGGCAAGACCGAACTGCACCGCGACATCGTCGAGCGTGCCCGAGTGATCGTCGAGTACGAACCGCAGAGCCGGATCGAGGGCGAGATCCAGCAGATGCCGGCCGACTCGCCGACCACCGAGTTCTGGCAGGTGGTCGAGGGCAGCGCCGCAGGCCGCGAGAACGACGGGCAGGTCACGTTGTTCGACTCGGTCGGCTTCGCCCTGGAGGACTACTCGGCGCTGCGCTATGTGCTCGACGTGGCCCGCACCCTGGACATCGGGCATGACATTGCGCTGGTGCCTGAACTCGAGAACCCGAAGGACCTGTTTGCCTTGCTGCAGCCAAAAGGGCGTGAGCGCAAGGCCAGTGCTGCCTGACCGAACACGCGGGGCCGCTTGGCGGCCCCATTGACCGAAACGGCTGTCGCACATCCATAAATCTTTGTCGAAACAGCCGTTTCGGCTGCAAGTAGCCCACTAACAGCCGAATCCGGCCTCCCACGCGCTGGCAAACGACACAAAAAACCTGTCTATCTCGCGCATCCTGAGCGCGACTCATGAGTCACTGACGGACCTACGCGCATCAACCGCCCTACTACCAATAACAACACCCAGGGACCCAAGACCATGTTCTCCATGCGAAAACGCCTCGGCGTGCTGCTGTTCTCGTTGTGTGCCACCAGCGTTGCCCAGGCCAAGGAGTGGACCGAGATCCGCTTCGGCGTCTTCCCCGAATACCCACCTTTCGAATCCGTTGCCGCCGATGGCAGCCTGCAAGGCTTCGACATCGACCTGGGCAACGCCATCTGCGCCAAGCTGCAGGTCAAGTGCACCTGGGTGCACAACGAGTTCGACGGCATGATCCCGGCCCTGCGCGCCCGCAAGTTCGACGCCATCATGTCTTCCATGGCCGTCACTCCGGCACGCCTGAAGCAGATCGACTTCACCAGCCGCCTGTTCCTCAGCCCCACCTCGGTGATCGTGCGCAAGTCAGCCGACTTCGGCGACACCACCGAATCGCTCAAGGGCAAGCAGGTCGGCGTGCTCCAGGGTTCACTGCAGGAAGCCTACGCCCGCACCGTGCTGGCGCCTCAGGGCGCGCAGGTCAAGGCCTACCAGAGCCAGGACCAGAACTACGCCGACCTGATCAATGGCCGCCTCGACGCCACCGTCACCGACAAGCTCGAAGCCCAGCTCAACTTCCTCTCCAAGCCCGAAGGCGCCGACTTCAGGAGCGGCCCGGCGATCAAGGACCCGACCTTGCCGCTGGACATCGCCATGGGCCTGCGCAAGAGCGATCCCGAACTCAAGGCCCTGCTCGACAAGGGCATCGCCATGATCCATGCCGACGGCACCTACGCCGAGATCCAGAAGAAATACGTCGGCGACGTGGACATCTACAACGAGTGACCTACAGCGCCGATCGCGGGGCAAGCCCGCTCCCACGGGCTCACCTCTGCTTGGAAGCAGGCTTGCCCCGCGACGGCCTCCCCGCGAGATCCCTGCCATGAACGACTTCCTCTCCCACGGCCTGCAAGGCTTCGGCCCGCTGCTGACCCAGGGCACCTGGATGACCCTCAAGCTTGCCCTGCTGTCACTGGCGCTCAGCCTCGCACTGGGCCTGATCGGCGCCAGCGCCAAGCTGTCGCGATCAAGGCTGCTGCGCCTCCCGGCCACCCTCTACACCACGCTGATCCGCAGCGTTCCCGACCTCGTGCTGATCCTGCTGATCTTCTACAGCATGCAAATCTGGCTCAACGACCTGACCGAGATGCTGGGCTGGGACTATGTCGAAATCGACCCGTTCAGCGCCGGGGTAGTCACCTTGGGCTTCATCTACGGCGCCTACTTCACCGAGAACTTCCGCGGCGCCATCCTCAGCGTACCCGCCGGACAGCTGGAGGCCGCCACCGCCTATGGCCTGAGCAGGACGCAGCGGTTTCGGCTGGTGCTGTTTCCGCAGCTGATGCGCTTCGCCCTGCCGGGGCTGGGCAACAACTGGCTGGTGTTGCTCAAGTCCACCGCACTGGTGTCGATCATCGGCCTGGCCGACCTGGTCAAGGCCGCGCAGAACGCCGGCAAGACCACCAATGACATGCTGTTCTTCCTGTGCCTGGCGGGCCTGGTCTACCTGGTCATCACCACCTTGTCCAACCGCCTGCTCAAGCACCTCGAGCGGCGCTACAACACCGGCATCAAGGAGCTGGCGCGATGATCGAACTCCTTCAGGAATACGGCCTGGCCTATCTCTACAACGATGGCACCGGCCTCTCGGGCCTGGCCATGACTCTCTGGCTGTTCCTGGCCAGCATGGTGCTGGGCTTCGCCTTGTCGCTGCCACTGGCCTTGGCGCGCACCTCGCATCATGCCTGGCTGCGCCTGCCGGTGCAGCTGTACACCTTCGTGTTCCGCGGCACGCCGCTCTATATCCAGCTGCTGATCTGCTACACCGGGCTCTACAGCCTGCAGGTGGTGCGCGACCACGCCCTGCTCGACCAGTTTTTCCGCAACGCGCTCAACTGCACCTTGCTGGCGTTCGTGCTCAACACCTGCGCCTACACCGTGGAAATCTTCGCCGGCGCCATCCGCAATCTGCCCGCTGGCGAGCTGGAAGCGGCCCAGGCCTATGGCCTGCGTGGCTGGAAGCTCAACCTGTTCCTGGTGCTGCCCGCCGCCCTGCGCCGCTCGCTGCCGGCTTACAGCAACGAGCTGATCCTGATGTTGCATGCCACCTCGCTGGCCTTCACCGCCACCGTCGCCGACATCCTCAAGGTGGCCCGCGACGCCAACGCCGCAACCTTCCTGACCTTCCAGGCCTTCGGCGTGGCCGCCTTGCTGTACATGCTGCTGTCCTTCGCCCTGGTCGGCCTGTTCCGCGTGGCCGAACGGCGCTGGATGCGCTTCCTTGACCCTGCCCGAGGCTGAAAACATGACTGCTACCGCACTGCCACTTTCCACCTTCGCCCAGGCCCCGAAGGCACACGCCCATGCCGGCGCGATCAAGCTCAGCGTCGAGGGCCTGCACAAGCACTACGGCGAGCACCAGGTGCTCAAGGGCGTCTCGCTGCAGGCGCGCAAGGGCGATGTGATCAGCCTGATCGGCGCCAGCGGCTCGGGCAAGAGCACCTTCCTGCGCTGCATCAACTTCCTCGAGCAGCCCAATGCCGGCAGCATCACCCTCGACGGCCAGACCCTGGAGATCCACCCCGGCACCCGCACCCCGCCGCCGGCCCAGTTGCAGAACCTGCGCACACGCCTGGCCATGGTGTTCCAGCACTTCAACCTGTGGAGCCACCTGACCGTGCTTGAGAACATCTGCCTGGCGCCACGCAAGGTGCTTGGGATCAGTGCCAGCGAAGCCGAGGCGCGGGCGCGCAAGTACCTGGACAAGGTCGGCCTGCCGGCCCGCGCCGCCGAGCAGTATCCGGCGTTTCTCTCCGGCGGCCAGCAACAGCGCGTGGCCATCGCCCGGGCGCTGGCCATGGAGCCGGAAATCATCCTGTTCGACGAGCCCACCTCGGCACTCGACCCGGAATTGGTCGGCGAAGTGCTCAAGGTGATACAGACGCTCGCCGAGGAAGGACGTACCATGCTCATGGTCACTCATGAAATGGGGTTTGCCCGCCAGGTATCGAGCCAGGTGCTGTTCCTGCACCAGGGCCTGGTCGAGGAAAGCGGCAGCGCCGAGATCCTCGACCGGCCACAGAGCGAGCGTCTGCGGCAGTTCCTCTCCAACCGCCTCAAGTGAAGTCAAGCCGTATATGGATAGCAAGGCCATCAGCTCCACCGCGGCACCGCTGGATCGCATAGACGAGGCGATCATCGACGTGCTGCGCCACCACGGAAGGATCACCTACGAAAAGCTCTCCACCCTCGTGCACCTGACCCCCAGGCCCTGCCTGGAGCGTGTGCGCAAGCTGGAGCGGCGCGGAGTGATCCGCGGATATGGAGCAATCATCGACCTGCAGCAGGTCTCCCCGGGGTTGTCGCTGCTGGTGCTGGTGGCCTTGTCCAACCAGAGCGGGCGCTCGGCGCAGCGGGCCTTCGAAGCCACCGTGCGCGCCTGCCCGCAGGTCTACGAGTGCCAGCTGATCAGCGGGCACTTCGACTACAGCCTGCGCATGCGCTGCCGCGACATGGAGCATTACCGGGTGCTGACCGAGACCTGGATGAACAACGACGAGCTGCATATCGACAAGCTGGTGGCGCATCCGGAACTGGCGGCGGTGAAGAGCACGGCGCCGCAGCCATGAACAGTCGGTAGTACCCACCTACCACACCATCACCGGGCAACTGCCCAGACTTCTGGCTTTCCCTGCAGAGAGCCGACCGGATGACTTCGCCCCTTCCACCCCTCAGCGCGTTCATCGACGCCCGCCTGCCGACCTGGTTACGCCAGGCCGGACAGGGCCGCCGGGCAACGCTCGAATCACGCATTCGCGCCAGCCACAGCGCCAGCCGTCAGGTGCGCGAGCATCTCGACATGATCGCCACGCCCCAGTCCTTTGCCGAGCAGAAGCTTGAACCCACCCTGCGCGAATGGTACCCGAACCAGTCATTACCGACCTCTTCGCAAGGCTGGCTCTGGAACATCGACTCCCGGCGCGACATGAGCTGGCTGGAAGCGGCATTGCTGAACTTCGCCAAAGGCAGCCGGGTGCGCCTGGCAAGCGCACGCCATGGCGACTATCTGTCGCTGGACAACCAACGTTTTGTCGATGGCGTGCGCGCACTCGACATCGGCGGGCAATATCAACGATTGCTGCGCGTCGGCGTCGATAACGCCCGCTTTCGCGCCCTGCTGGCCTTGCAGGACCGCAACGCCCTGGCCGCCGAACTGGTCATTGCCGATCTGCGGGGGCTGCTGGATCCGAGCCGCGTGGCGCTCGGCGAGGCGCTCATCGGGGAACGCGACGTCACAACTCCCACTTCAGGGCCACTGCAGTGCTGCTCGTTGCGCATTTTCGATACCGTCATCCATGGGCCGCTGCTCGTACGGCGCACGCCTCGAGGGCGGGAGGCACACTGCTTCCTTTATCTGCCTGGCGATGACACCCCCTTGTCGGGTTATCCAACGTTCCAGCATGCCGCCCAGGCCTTGACCCGCCGCTTGCACAATGATCGCTTCCGCCGGCACTTCGCTCGCTACATCGCAGACATTGATAAACCGCTCTTTTTCAGACGGCTGCGCGAGACCTTGTTCCCACGCTATCCCTACCTGGGGCTGCACGACCCCATGCCGGAGCTGGCCAAAGGCGACCAGGCCAGCAGGATCAGCCAATGGTTTCCGCCTGTCGGCGCCATCTGGCAGGAAACCCTGGATCACAATGCGCGCCTGCCGATGGCGTTCGTGCCTTGGGACCGCGATTGTTTCGAGGCACGGGCACGCCTGGCGGTACAACGCCTGCTCGCAGACGCCCGAGCACAGGCGGTGCCGACCGCGCAGCGCGATGCCGAGCAGCTGGCACAGCGGCTTGAACACTGGTTGAGCATCGGCATGACCGTGCTCAACCTGGCGGGCCTGCCGCTGGAGGTCTTGCAACTGCCGATGCTCATGGTGGGGGGAGCACAGCTGGTGGGTACATTCCTCGATGGCATTCATGCGGCCAATGAAGGAGATGCCGACGCGGCGATCCATCACCTGTTCGGCGTCATCGGCAACCTCGCACAGTTTGCCGTGCTCGGCATCGCTGCCCGCGGTTTTGCCGAGCCGCCAGGCGTGCTGCATGACTGGCTACCCGCGCACGGCGAATCGGGCACCCGCCTGTGGAGCGGCAACCTCATGCCCTTCTCCAGGGAACCGCCCTGGTCCATCGACACTCCCCTGCATGCCACCGGCCTGCAACGCTGGAATGACAAGCACTGGCTGCTCATGGAGGAACGGGCGTTCGAGCTGGAGCAAGGCACCGCTGAACAATGGCAGCTCCAGGCTGCCCGCGGCTTGCACCATCAACCCGTCCTGCGTGGCAGCAACGGCCAAGGCGCCTTGCTGCGCCGGCTTGGCCCCCCCACCCGAGGGTTGGACGATACCCTGGCGCTACGGGCCTTGCAGGCCAGCAGCTATGATGCGAATGCCCTGCGCAAGGTGATCGTGGAGCGTGAACCAGCTCCCGCCCTGCTGCTCGACAGCCTGCAGGCACTCGGGGCAGAACCTGTCCCGCTCCCTGTACCTGGGGCAGGCGATGACACCTTGGCACGCGACTTTCCTTCGCTCAGCCCTCGGGTTCGGGCGCAAGTGCTGGATGAAGCGACGCGCGAAGATCGGCACACGCTGCGCGAGCACAAACGTGTGCCATTGCCCATCGCGGAGTCGGCCCGGCTTTATCAGCGCGAAGCAAGGATCAACAGCGCCCTGCAAGGCTTTACCAGGGGCAGGCGGGCCATGCGGACCGTGATGAGGTCGCCTTTGCCATGCTTTCGCGCATGCCTGGCCGAGATACCTCACTGCGTATAGAGCTTCGCCAGGACACGCCTGAAGGCAAACTGTTACTTGCCGCCGGAACACCAGACATACCCGCCATCACACTGACCCGCGACACCCTCGGCTACCGTTACTGGCAAGCAGGCGCCATGCCGGCCGACCGGGTCGATCTGTTCCACGCCTTGTTCGAAGCCCTGCCTGCCGCGCAACGTCGGGCGCTGGAACTGCCAGAGCAAACGGCGCAGGGCCTGCGCGATGCACTGTTCCTGCGCGCCCACACCCGGCGCGACCAGGTTGCGGCAGCCCTGCGCATGCCGCCACTGCGCAAACTCTTCAGGCTGCCAGGGCGACTCGCAGATGGCCGGCTCGGTTATGCCTTGAGCGGTCGTGGGCAAGGCTGGCTGACAGAAGACGAACTGTTCGACCAGCTGTACCCTGAAGATCCATTGAACAACCGGGAGCAGTTGCGCCTGCAGCTGCGTGAAGAGGCAGGCAGCCGCCCAGGCGCTTTTGGACGCCTGCTCGAAGCCCAACGCGCCGACTTCAATACCCTCGATAATGGCTTGCAGCGATGGATCGAGCTGACCGACCCGGACCCTGTCGATACTTTCCACGTGCGCCGCAACGCCCGCAGCTCCGCCGCTCTCAGCATTCGCCGCGCCTGGCGGCGACACGGCACGCCCGATAGCGAATCCACCCTGAATCACGTTGTCCTGCAACTGGATGCGGAACACCTGGCTGAACTGCCCCGCATGGAAACACGCCTGCCCCATGTCCGCCACCTGGCGCTGAGCAATCTCCACGATTTGGACAACGCCAATATCGACCCGTTCCTGCGTGCTTTCCCGAACCTGCGCTACCTCAACCTGACTCAATGTCGCCTTAATGAACTTCCCGAGGCCTTGGGCGAGCTGACTCAATTGCGCTCGCTGGACCTGAGCGGCAATCGTCTGGACATCGACAGCGAAGCGAGCCTTGGACTGCTCACTCGGCTACCCAGGCTGGAGCGCCTGCTACTGACTGGCGCGGTCGAGAACATCAGTGCTGAGAGCTTGCAGCGCCTGTCGTCGCTGCAACATCTATGGCTGCTGGTAGCGGACGAAAACTACCTGACCTGGGAGGCCGAGCACTTCCAGGCCCTGCAGCAATGGCCAGCACTGACCCACCTGAGCCTGTCACTGAACGACATCACGCTCACCGAACAAAGCCGTGCCGCGCTCAACGGACTGAACCGGCTGCAAACAATGTACCTCAGTGACAACCCACTGGACATGGCACCTGACCTGACGGGGTGGCAGCGTCTGCAACGCCTCGACCTGGAGGATAGCGCTCTGTCGCAATGGCCCATCGGCATCGAGCAACTGTTGAACCAGCGCCCCCTGCAGCTTCGCGAACTGGACCTGAGCAGCAACCTGCTGGAGGATGCTCCACATCTGCGTGATAGCGCATTCGCCCAAGCCCTGCGGGCCGGCGAGGACGTTTCATACAACTTGAACGGCAATCCGTTTTCCGAGCGGGCACTGCTGCGCCTGGTGGATGCCGGGCTCACCCCCGTGACAGGGTCATCGGAAGCACAACTGTGGCGCAGCGACTGGCCCGAGGATCTGCAACTGCATGTGACCAACACCGCGCAGGCCCCGCAATGGCGTCCTTTGTATGCACTTTTCGAACGACTCCCTCAGACCCCCGACTTCCAGCGCAGCCCCACGACCATGAGCCGCCGCATGCAGGACATACTGATCACCCTCGCCGACCTGGAGCCCGCCACTGTTCCGGGCTGGGGACGCGCCGAATTGCAGCAGCAGATCAATGACTTGCTCAGGGACGCAGGTCAGGAATGTGTCGACCAGGCCGAACTGCTGTTCCAGCAGGTCGAGACTCAGGTCAACGTCTGGCGTGCCGTAGCACGGGCGCCGGCCAATGCCAGCGATACCCAGGTCGCGATCGATACCGCTACCGCACTGCTGCGCCAACAACGCCTGGACGAACGTATTGGCGCATTGTTCAATGCCCGGGCCACCAGGCGCCGCGTGCTGGCCCAGGCGCCGGACCAGGCCGCCCCGGCGCTTGACCCGGACGACGACCTCCCCGACGAACAACTGACGGACCCCAATTACCCGCTCGATGAGGTAGAGATGGCGCTGCACGCCCGCATGCAGTTGCAAACGCGCCTGAACCTGCCATCGCAACCCCAGGTGATCCGCTTCGACTATCTGGCACGATTGTCCGGGCCCACGCTGCAGCGGCTGGCAGCCGATGTCGAGCAGTACAGCAACCTCGCTCGACTGGCCGAGTGGGCTACCGACCAAGCGTTCTGGCAGGGGTGGATGAGGCGCTTGCATCCGGCGCGCTTCACCGCTCTGGTGAACGAATGGGCAGGCGCTTCCGAGTACTTCGACACCCTGAGCGAAGCCGGGCCGGTCGATACCGTCTACACGGGGTCAACGGTGCCACAGGCCTTCATCGATGTACTGGTACGTGACTACCCGGCGATCCAGTGGCAACGCGACGGCTGGTTGCTACGTGTCGATCTGGTATCTGGACGCTATGTCGATGAGGGCGCGATCTATCTGGGCATATCCTCTCTGTTACTAAGCACGCGACAACAAGCAGAAACCTCACTCATGGTAAGCCTGACACGAGAAACGTTAGGGCTTCGGCCAGCTTAAGCCCGCTACGCCTTCAGCACTGCCAGTCCGCCGGTTGTCGATAGCACGCGACCCAGCCGGCGACCTCGGTAGCTGGCATCGGCCTGGCAATGCCGTACCCCTGGGCCAGCTCGCAGCCCAACGCCATGAGCGCCTTGCCGTGCTCGATGCTTTCCACTCCCTCGGCCACCACCTCCCGACCAAACGCCCGCGCAAGCCCGATCACCGCACCCGTCAGGGCCAGGTCGTCATGGTCATGCAGGATGTCGCGCACGAAGGACTTGTCGATCTTGATGGTCTGCGCCGGCAGGCGCTTGAGGTAGCTCAGCGAGGAGTAGCCAGTGCCGAAGTCATCCAGGGAGAAACGCACGCCCAGTGCTCGGCAGGCATCCAGGCAGCGGCCGACTCGCGGCAGGTTGTCGATTGCCACCGACTCGACGATCTCCAGGTCCAGGCGCCCTGGCGACACTCCGGGATGGCGCGCCAGCAACCGCTCCAGCCGTTGGGCGAAGTCGCCGCGCTGCAACTGGCGGGCGGCGATGTTGACGCTCAGTGACCAATCGCGCCCGGACAGCTGCCACTGCTGCAGCTGGGTCAACGCCTGGTCGATGACCCATTCGCCCAGCTCGACGATCAGGTCGGTCTGCTCCACGAAGGGCAGGAACTCCCCCGGCGGCACCGGCCCCTTGGAGGGGTGCATCCAGCGCAGCAACGCCTCGAAACCGATCACCTGACCGCTGCGCATGTTCACCTTCGGCTGGTAGTACAGGCACAGCTCACCCTGGCGCAGGGCCTGGCGCACCCGTGCCACGGTCTGGTGGGTGGCCTTGAGCTCGAGCTCCTGGGACACGTCGAACAGGTGGTAGCGGTTGCGCCCGCGCTGCTTGGCCACGTACATCGCCTGGTCGGCGTGGCGCACCAGGGTGTCGGCATCCTCGTCGTCCTGCGGGAACAGGGTGACGCCGATGCTCGCGCTCAGGCTCAACGGGTGCTCGCGAACCGTGTAAGGCGCAGCCAGCGCCTGGAGGATGCGCCGTAACGCAGCGTCGAGCTGCTGCGGGCCTTCGATATGCCGCAGGATCAGCACGAACTCGTCCCCCGACAGCCGCGCCACCGCATCACCGCCACGCAGGATGTTCTGCAGGCGCTGGGCGACTTCCACCAGCAGCAGGTCGCCAGTGGCATGGCCATAGCCATCGTTGACCGCCTTGAAGCCATCGAGGTCGAGCATGCAGACAGCCAGGGGGATGCTTTCGCGCCGGGAGAACGCCAGGGCCTGGTTGAGCAGGTCGGACAGATAGGCACGGTTGGGCAGGCCGGTCAGCACGTCGTGCCCCACACGCCACTGCAGGGTGTGCAGCAACTGGCGCTTCTCGGTGACGTCGAAGCGGATCGACACGTACTTGCGCACCTTACCGGTGTGCGGGTCGATCAGCGGCACCATGGTGCTGTCCACCCAGTACAGCGAGCCGTCCTTGGCACGGTTGCAGATCTCGCCCTTCCACACCCGGCCAGCGGCCAGGGCGCGCCACATCTCGAGGAAGAAGGTCGGTTCGTGCAGCCCGGAATTGAGGATGCGGTGGTTGGCCCCCAGCAGTTCCTCGCGGCTGTAGCCGGAAATGCTGCAGAACTGCTGGTTGACGTAGGTGATGCAACCGCGCAGGTCGGTTTCGGAAAAGATCGCGGCCGCATCGACGGCCGCGCGGTAATTGTCGTCCATAAGCATCGCAACCTAGCGGTTGAAGCGCTCCACCAAGGCACGCAACCCAGCGCACACCTGCTCGAGCTCCGCGCCACGCACGGCAGCGGCATTGGCGCGGCGCGCGCTCTGCTGGACCGTGCCAGCCACCCCGTTGATCTGCCGCGAGACATCCTCGGCGACACTGGATTGCTCGTGCGAGGCTGCGGCCATCTGCTGGCTCATATCGCTGATGCGCTGCACGGCGTGGCGGATGCCTTGCAAAGCTTCCTGGGTCAGGGCGACCTGGGTCACACCCTGTTGCGCACCCTCGATACCCTCGCTGGCGATGCTCACCGCCTGCTCGGCGCCACCGCGCAAACTGTCGATGATCGACTGGATATGCAGCGTGGATTGGCGGGTCTTGTCGGCCAGGGCACGTACTTCATCGGCGACCACCGCAAAGCCGCGGCCCTGCTCGCCGGCACGGGCGGCTTCGATGGCGGCGTTGAGCGCCAGCAGGTTGGTCTGCTCGGCGATGGCACGGATCATCCCGGCCGCCTCGGCGATGGCACCGGTCTGACCGGCGAGGTCGTTGACCGCCTGGTTGATCTGCCCGACCGTGCCAGCCAGGCTCTGGATCGCCGCCCCCGTGGCGTCAGCCACCTGGCTGCCCTGCCCGGCCAGCAGGTGCGCGGTCTGCGCCTGCTCGGCGGTGAGTTGCACGTGGCCCGCGACTTCGCCGATCGAGGCGGCCATCTGAGTCATGGCGGTGGCGGTCAGGTCGGTCTCGGCGCGCTGTTCGAGTAACGCCGATTCGGTGCTGCGCGATAGCCGCCCGGCATCCTGGGCGGCGCCGGCCATCTGCGCGGCGAGGTCGCTCAGGCGAGTCAGCGCGGTCTTCAGGCGCGCCTCCTCGCTGATCAGGATCAGCTCCAGCTGCCCGGCAGCGCCCGGCAGATCACTGTAGGTCAAGGCCGCGACCGGGTCGCTGAAGGTGCTGTCCGCCACCTGGACGATACGCCGCAAGTGGCGCCTCATGCGGCTTTGCGCCCACAGGCCGACGCCAGCGAACAGCGCCAGGGTCAAGCCTTGGGCAGGCAGGGCGGGCAGCAGCTGGTTGCCGGCGATGGCCGCGGCTCCGGCCAGCAGTGGCAGCGCCATGGCCCGGCCCAGCAAGGCCAGGTACCGGGCCGGCGACAGCGCCGCCTTGCTCTCGCGCAACCGGGCATACACAGCTTCGGCACGGGCCACCTGCTCACGGGTCGGACGCACGCGCACCGACTCGTAGCCGATCACCTGGCCATTCTCGAGCATCGGTGTGACGTAGGCGTTGACCCAATAGAAGTTGCCGTTACGGCAGCGGTTCTTGACGATACCCATCCAGCTGCGGCCGGCCTTGAGGTACTGCCACATCAGCTCGAACACCGCCTCGGGCATGTCTGGATGGCGTACCAGGTTGTGCGGGCTGCCGATCAGCTCGTCCTGGCTGAAGCCGCTGATGGCCGCGAACTCGGCGTTGCAGTAGGTGATCAGGCTGGCCGTATCGGTGGCCGAAATGAGCCGCTGGTGCTCGGGAAAGCTTTGCTCGACCGGATTGACCGGCAGGTTCTGACGCACGATGAGACTCCATTCATACACGGCCCGACACGCGGCCTGACAGGAGGCCAGGTGTGCCGGAACCGTTCATCCTGGATCAGTTCCAATGTCCGACAACGCTTGCACACGGGCCGGTGGATGACCGGATCGCCCTGGACGACTACTTGAATGACTGATCAATCAAAGCAACGAATTCTACGAATTCCATCACATTTTGCAAATAAAGGTGATGGATCATGGCGTTGCGCTATATCGACATATATCGTTAAGTGCTTGATTCTAAATGGGAATTAAGCGATGACGAGAACAGGTCTAGGTCCTGCCCTGCGCCGCTACCGCAAACTGGCAGGCTTCACTCAGGCACAACTGGGCGAGCGAACCGGCTTTGACCCCAAGACCATCAGCCGCTTCGAAACCGGCACCTACACCCCCAGCATCGAGTCGTTGGTGAGCTTTGCCGAGGCGCTGGGGGTCAAGCCAAAAGCGTTTTTCACCGACCCCGATGACGTCGAAGAACAACGCGCCTACCTCTTCGGCGTCATCCACAACGCCCCCCCCAAGGACCTCGGCAAGCTGATCGCCGCCGTCGATCAGGTGCTCGCCAAACTGTGAAATCCCCCGCGCACCACGCTAGAGCAGACTGCCCGTCAGTGCACCACAACTGGTCAGACCGGTAAGGCCAAAAACCCTTGCATTGTCGGAAAAATCGGCGTTTTATAGCCCTCGCAGTGAACAAACCGGTAAGACCACAATAATTAAGTCCTGCACTCTTTCGCTCCGTGTGGCTTGGGGGGCAAGGACACCGACCAGAGACTCCTCCCATGCTCAAATGGTGTTCGCGTTCGATTTTCCTCCAGGTTGTGCTCGGCCTCGCCCTCGGCGTGATCTGCGGCCTGAGCTTCCCCGACCTGTCCCTGCAACTCAAACCCCTGGGTGACGGCTTCATCAAGCTGATCAAGATGCTCATCGGCCTGATCGTGTTCTGCGTGGTGGTCAGCGGCATTTCCGGCGCCGGCGACCTGAAGAAGGTCGGGCGCATCGGCCTGAAGTCAGTGATCTACTTCGAGGTGCTGACCACCCTGGCCTTGGTCATCGGCCTGGTGTTCGCCTTCTCCACCGGCATCGGCAGCGGCGCCAACATCCACCTCGACCAGCTGTCCAGCGCGGATGCCGGCGCCCTGGCCGACCGTGGCGCGCATATCCACAGCACCACCACCTTCCTCATGGACCTGATCCCCACTTCGGTGGTGGGCGCCTTCGCCGACAACAACATCCTCCAGGTGCTGCTGTTCTCGGTATTGTTCGGCAGCGCGCTGAACCTGGTCGGTGAGTCGGCCTCGGGCATTTCGCGGCTGATCAATGAGCTCAGCCATGTAATCTTCCGCATCATGGGCATGATCGTGCGCCTGGCCCCCATCGGCGTGTTCGGCGCCATCGCCTTCACCACCAGCAAATACGGCCTGAGCTCGCTGCAGCACCTGGGTGGCCTGGTGGCACTGTTCTACCTGACCTGCGCCGGCTTCGTGCTGATCATCCTCGGCACGGTAATGCGTCTGTCCGGGCTCAAGCTGCTGCCGTTCATCAAATACCTGCGCGAAGAACTGTCCATCGTCCTCGGCACTGCCTCCTCTGACGCCGTGCTGCCCCAGGTGATGCGCAAGCTCGAGCACCTCGGTATCGGTAGCTCCACCGTCGGCCTGGTGATCCCCACGGGCTACTCGTTCAACCTCGATGGTTTCTCGATCTACCTGACCCTGGCCATCGTGTTCATCGCCAACGCCACCGGCACGCCGCTGGCCATGACCGACCTGCTGACCATTCTTCTGGTGTCGCTGGTGACTTCCAAAGGCGCCCACGGCATCCCAGGTTCGGCCCTGGTGATCCTCGCCGCCACCCTGACCGCGGTCCCGGCGATCCCGGTGGTCGGCCTGGTGCTGGTGCTGGCGGTGGACTGGTTCATGGGTATTGGCCGGGCGCTGACCAACCTGATCGGCAACTGCGTCGCCACCGTGGCCATCGCCCGCTGGGAGAAGGACATCGACCTGGAACGCGCCAACAATGTGCTGGCCAACAAACCCGGCTTCGCCCCGGCTACCCGCAAGCAGGGCCAACCCCATCAACAGGAATTCTAAGCCCAAGGCCGCCGGCGCCCCGCGCCGGCCCGCCAAGGGCCAAGATGCAGCGTCAACCAAGGAGCGAACCGTGATCAGCTCTTCGACCGTAGTCAATTCAGTGGTGGAGAAACTCCGCCAGGCCCTGGCCCGTGGCCAGTGGCGCAGCGGTGACATGCTGCCCGGCCAGCGCGAGCTGGCCGAACAGCTGGGCATCAGCCGGCCCAGCCTGCGCGAGGCGGTGATCGTGCTGGAAACCCTGGGCCTGGTGCGCTCGATGCCGGGCAAGGGCGTGCTGGTGCTCGATGCCGACGCCAGCCAGGCGCAAGAGCCGGACACCATCGCCGAGGCCAGCCTGGCCGACGTGCTCGAGCTGCGCTACACCCTTGAGCCTTTCATTGCCGGCCTGGTGGCGCAATCGGCCGGCAGCCAGGACATCGGCCAGTTGCGCCTGACCCTGATGGACATGCGCGAAGCCCTCGACGTCGGCGACAGCGAGGCTGGCATCAATGCCTACATCGCCTTCCACGAGGCGCTGTTCGCGCTGACCACCAACCCGATCTTCCAGAGCGTCGTGCAGCAGACCGGCAACGCCCTCAAGCAGAGCGCCGACATGCTGCGCAACTCGCCCGAGCACCTGGCCGCGCGCCTGAGCGAGAACGAGGCGGTGGTGCGCGCCATCCGCGAGCGCAACAGCGCCAAGGCCAGCCAGCAGATGCGCCAGCACATCCTCGCCGAAGGCCAGCGCATGGGCATCGCCCTGAACATCCCGGACGACCAACCAGGCAACTGATCAAAGAAGGAGAGCGACAATGACCGCCTGTGCCCAAGCCGCCCCCCGCCTGCCTGCCCTGCTCGGTGCCGGCGAGACCCGCCTGTCGGCGGAACAAATCTACCCCCGCCTGTTCGATGCCATCCTCGAACAACGCCTGCCACCCGGCAGCGCCCTGCCCGAGCAGGCGCTGGGCAATGCTTTCGGCGTCAGCCGCACAGTGATCCGCCGGGTGCTCGGGCGCCTGTCCGACCAGCAGGTGGTAGTGCAGCGCCCCAGCCACACCGCGCACCTGGCCGCCCCCGACCCTGAACAGGCGCGCCAGGTGCTCAGCGCCCGGCGCCTGGCCGAGACCACGCTGATCGGCCTGGCCACCCAGCGCGCGCGCCCGGCACAGATCCGCCAACTACGCCAACTGGTCGAACGCGAACGCCAGCACCATGAACGCGGCGAACGCTGCACGGCCATTCGCCTGGGCGGCGAGTTCCACATGAAGCTGGCGCAGATGGCCGCCAACGCGCCGCTGGCGCGTTTTCTCAATGGCCTGGTACCCATGACTTCGCTGATCATCGCCCGCTACGAAGCGCCCTGCTGCGAGCACTGCGCCTGGCAGGAACATGCGGCGATCATCGACGCGGTGGAAAACGGCGACGGCCAGGCAGCGCTGGGCCTGATGCATGAACATCTGGACCGCCTCGAGGCCAAACTCGATCTGGATCAGGCCGGCTGAATCAAGCGAACGCCACGGCCTCGACGCCGGGCAGGATCTGCACTTCGTCCCCCAGCGACCACTCCGCCGCCCGGGCTGCCAGGGCGGCGGGCACACCCGGCGAGCCGCCAGGGCCGGGGGGCACGTCGTAGGTGGCGTGGGCATCGTGGGGCAGCAACACATCGAAGCCCCTTTGCAGCGCGGCACGGGCAGTGGCAGCCAGGCACATTTCCGAGAGCACGCCACACAGGGCCAGGCGCCGGGCCCCGAGGGCGTTGAGCAGGGTTTGCAAAGCGGTTTCGAGAAAGCCATCGTCCTCGGTCTTGAACAGCACGTGCTCGCCCCGCGCAGGCGGAAAGTACAGCTGCCAGCCGGCACTGTGCGGGGCATCCGGGCTGCCCGGCGCACCGTCGTTCTGCAGGAAGATCACCGGCACCCCGGCCTGGCGGGCGCGGCCAAGCAAACGGGCGATGCTCTGCTGCAAGGCCAGGTGGCCAGGCACCGCATCGGCGCCCTCCATGAAAGCGCACTGCACATCCACCAGCAGCAAGGCGTCGGCCTTGGCACCCTTCATCAGCGGCTCTCCCGTTCGCGGACGCAATGCCGAGCATAGCGCAATGCCGTACCCTAAAACCGATTACCAAAATGCCTGGGAGGGCCTATGAACTTCACTATCGCGCCAGTCGGCGCGCAACACTACGATCGGCTGGCCGATCTGTGGGAAGCCTCGGTGCGGGCGACCCACGACTTCCTGCCCGAGGGCTACATCGAGCGCCTGCGCCCGCTGGTGCGCGAGCAGTACCTGGGTTTTGTCCAGCTGCGTGCCTGGGCGGACGGCGCCGGCCATATACAGGGGTTTGCCGGGGTGCATGATGGCAAGCTGGAAATGCTCTTCGTCGACCCGGCCTGCCGTGGCCAAGGCATCGGCAAAGCCTTGCTGGCCCACGTGGTCGATGAGCTGGGCGTACGAGAAGTCGATGTCAACGAACAGAACCCACAGGCCGTGGGGTTCTACCTCAAGCTGGGCTTCGTCCAGGTCGGACGCAGCGAGGTGGATGGACAAGGCGATCCGTTCCCGTTGCTGCACCTGAAACGGGTGGGCTGACGCGCTCGCCGTGGAAGCGGGCTTGCCCCGCGATGAGGCCCTCAAGACAAACCTATACTTCGGTTAATCACCCAGCCTCTCGCCAAGGGGGCAATCCGCGTGAAATCGATCCTCGCGATGGTTCCGCTCTGCCTCTTGCTGGCCCTCGCCGGCTGCGCCGGCAAACGCCCACCC
>NZ_JBYSYW010000021.1:0-93456 GCF_058783825.1 Pseudomonas sp. FW305-96 | reverse complement strand
CTCCCCCGCCCCACCAGCCGTGGCACACGCCGCCACACCGGGGGTATACGCAACACCAGCAAGAAGCCCCCGATAGCGGCATACACCGCCCACTCCTTCAGGTCCGAGCGTACGATCCACAGGAAGTGCAGCAGCCCAAGCCCGAGAATCACATAGACCAGCCGGTGCAGCTTCTTCCACCGCGCCCCAAGGCGCCGCTGGCTATACCGGTTGGACGTGACCGCCAGCGCCAGCAAGCCAAGAAAACCCAATGCACCGACAATGATGTAAGGCCGCTTGCGCAGCTCGACGCCAAACTGCCCCCAATCCAGCCCCAGGATGAACACCAGGTACGCCGTCAGGTGCAGCACTATATAAGCAAAGCACCACAGCCCCAGTTGCCGCCGTACCACGATCCACCCCGACCACCCCGTCAACCGCTGCAGCGGTGTCATGCTCAGGGTGATCAACAGGAACACCAGCGCCCCCAGGCCAAGGCGATCGACCATGATCTTTCCCGGATCCGGGCCGAGCGACCCCATGGCTGCCTCATACAACCACCACACGGGAAACAGGCACCCGATCACGAAGATCGCCAGGCGCAGCCACGGATAGCGCATCAATAGTTCTTCCGCAGGTCGAGGCCGGTATACAGCGACGCCACTTCATCGGCATAGCCGTTGAACATCAGCGTATCGCGCACATTGGGGCTGAACAGCCCGCTGGGCAGGCGCCGCTCGCGGGCCTGGGTCCAGCGCGGGTGGTCGACCGTCGGGTTGACGTTGGCATAGAAGCCGTACTCGTCCGGCGCCAAACCCTGCCAGGTAGTCGCAGGCTGCTCGGCCACCAGGCTGATGCGCACGATCGACTTGATGCTCTTGAAGCCGTACTTCCATGGCACCACCAGGCGCAGCGGCGCGCCGTTCTGGTTGGGCAGCTCACGGCCATACATGCCAACCGCCAGAATCGCCAGCGGGTTCATCGCCTCGTCCAGTCGCAAGCCCTCCACATACGGCCAGTCGATCAGGGCGAAGCCGGAGCGCTGCCCAGGCATGCTCTTGGAGTCTTCCAGGGTTTCGAAACGGATATAGCGCGCCTTGGAGGTTGGCTCGACCTGCTTGAGCACCTCGGCCAACGGGAAGCCCAGCCAGGGAATCACCATCGACCAGGCCTCCACGCAGCGCAGGCGATAGACCCGCTCCTCAAGCTGGTAAGGCTTGACGAAATCCTCCAGCGCATAACGCCCGGGCTTGGCCACTTCGCCATCGACCACCAGGCTCCACGGCTCGGTCTTCAGGCTGCCGGCATTGGCCGCCGGGTCGCCCTTGTCGGGCCCGAACTCATAGAAGTTGTTGTAGTGGGTCGCGTCCTTGAACGGCGTGATCGCCTCGCCGCTGACGGTGACCGCCTGCCAGCGCGTGGCGCCGAGCTTGTCGGTGAACCAGCTTGGGGCGCTGCCCGCCTCGACATCCGCATAGCGGGAAACCTCCGCCGCGGCGGCCAACCGGGGCAAGGCGCCCAGGGCTGCACCTGCAAGGCTTGCGCCCAGCAGCTTGCGACGGGAGAGGTAGAAACTTTCGGGGGTGATCTCGGACGACTTGCAGTCGCTGGATCGGGGAAGCTTGATGAGCATGGCGGCTCCACAGTACGGGTAACTGATGTACACGTAAGACTATGGAGCCGGCAGGTTATTCCGCGATTAAATCCTTGTCAGGATTTGCGACGGCGTGCCCGCAACAGAAACTGGATCGGCCCCGATGCAGCATAGGCGAGGAAGATCAGCAGCAGGATGCGCGGCGGATCGCTGAACACCACGGCGAACACCAGCACCACGGCGAGGATCGCGACAAAGGGCACGCGGCCCTTGAGGTCGAGCTCCTTGAAGCTGTTGTACTTGATGTTGCTGACCATCAGCATGCCGGCGGCAGCCACCAGCAAAGCCACCAGGAACGACAGCTTGGAACCCTGGATGCCGTAGTCGCTGAACGCCCAGACGGTACCGGCCACCACGCCGGCCGCCGCCGGGCTGGCCAGGCCGATGAAGTAGCGCTTGTCGGCGGTGCCGACCTGGGTGTTGAAGCGCGCCAGGCGCAGGGCCGCGCCGGCCACATAGATGAAGGCGACCATCCAGCCGACCTTGCCCATGTCGCCCAGGGCCCAGCCGAACGCCAGCAGCGCCGGGGCCACGCCGAAGGCGACCATGTCCGACAGCGAGTCGTACTCGGCACCGAAGGCGCTTTGCGTATTGGTCATGCGCGCCACGCGGCCGTCGAGGCCGTCGAGGACCATGGCGACGAAGATGGCGATGGCGGCGAAGGCGAAGTACTTGCTCGCCTCGCGTGGATCACCCGCGCTCAGGGCGCTCTGCGCGCTCATCGAGCTGATGATGGAATAGAAGCCGGCGAACAGGTTCGCGGTGGTGAACAGGTTGGGCAGCAGATAGATACCGCGGTGACGCACCTTGCGCCCTTCGGCGTCGTGGCCTTCTTCAACGTGCTCATCGACAGGTAGCAGGCTTTCGGCGTCGGAGGGCTTGTTCGGCTCTTCGGGACGTTCGCTCATGAAAAGTACCTTGCAACAGGGTGGAATATGTTCGACATGGGCTCTGCAAAACGGTTCTGACAGCGAGCCACTGGTCGCTTTATACCAGAAGCTGACCGCGCAAACGAAAAAACGCGGCCGAAGCCGCGTTTTTCATTATCGACGCAAGACTCAGTTCTTGGTCTTGTCGACGATCTTGTTGGCCGAGATCCACGGCATCATCGAACGCAGTTGCTCGCCGATGATCTCGATGCCGTGAGCGGCGTTGTTGCGACGCTTGGCGGTCATCGAAGGATAGTTGGTGGCGCCTTCGCTGATGAACATCTTCGCGTACTCGCCGTCCTGGATGCGCTTCAGAGCGTTGCGCATGGCCTTGCGGGATTCTTCGTTGATGACTTCAGGGCCGGTGACGTACTCACCGTACTCGGCGTTGTTGGAGATCGAGTAGTTCATGTTGGCGATGCCGCCTTCGTACATGAGGTCAACGATCAGCTTCAGCTCGTGCAGGCACTCGAAGTAGGCCATTTCCGGGGCGTAGCCCGCTTCGACCAGGGTTTCGAAACCGGCTTTGACCAGCTCGACGGTACCGCCGCACAGAACGGCCTGCTCACCGAACAGGTCGGTTTCGGTCTCGTCCTTGAAGGTGGTTTCGATGATGCCGGTACGGCCACCGCCAACGCCAGCGGCGTAGGACAGGGCGACGTTCTTGGCGTTGCCCGAGGCGTCCTGGTAGATGGCGATCAGGTCAGGGATGCCGCCACCTTTGACGAACTCGGAGCGCACGGTGTGGCCCGGGGCCTTCGGCGCGATCATGATCACGTCGAGGTCGGCACGCGGAACGACCTGGTTGTAGTGGATCGAGAAACCGTGGGAGAAGGCCAGGGTGGCGCCTTTCTTGATGTTCGGCTCGATCTCGTTCTTGTACAGCTGGCCCTGGAATTCGTCCGGGGTCAGGATCATGACCAGGTCGGCGGCAGCGACGGCGGTGGCCACGTCGGCTACTTTCAGGCCGTGGGCTTCTGCCTTGGCAACGGTGGCCGAGCCTTTACGCAGACCGACGGTAACGTCCACACCGGAGTCCTTCAGGTTGCACGCCTGGGCGTGACCCTGGGAGCCGTAGCCGATGATGGCGACTTTCTTGCCCTGGATGATGGAGAGGTCGCAGTCTTTGTCGTAGAAAACTTTCATGAAAATACCCCTGGTTATATCTCGGCCCCTGCGGAGCCATCGCTATTTTTGAAGTTAGATGCTGAGCACTTTGTCGCCACGGGCAATGCCGGTGACGCCACTGCGCACGGTTTCGAGAATCGATGCGGTGCCGATGGCCTGGATGAAGCTGTCCAGTTTGTCGCTGGTGCCGCTCAGCTGCACGGTGTACACGCTGGCGGTCACGTCGACGATCTGGCCACGGAAGATATCCGTGGTGCGCTTGATCTCGGCGCGCTGGGCACCGGTGGCCTTGACCTTGACCAGCATCAGTTCGCGCTCGATGTGGGCGCTTTCCGACAGGTCGACAAGCTTGACCACTTCGACCAGCTTGTTGAGGTTCTTGGTGATCTGTTCGATCACTTCGTCATGGCCAACGGTGGTCAGCGTCAGACGCGACAGGGTCGGGTCTTCGGTCGGCGCCACGGTCAGGCTTTCAATGTTGTAGTTGCGCTGGGAGAACAGGCCGACCACGCGAGACAAGGCACCGGGTTCGTTTTCCAGCAGCAGGGAGATGATGTGCCGCATGTCAGGTACGCTCCGTCTTGCTCAGCCACATGTCACGCATCGAGCCGTCCTTGATCTGCATCGGATAGACGTGCTCGGTCCGGTCGACCGCGATGTCGATGAACACCAGGCGGTCCTTCATCGCGAAAGCCTCTTCCAGTTTCGGCTTGAGGTCTTTCAGGCTGGTGATGCGAATGCCCACATGGCCATAGGCCTCAGCCAGCTTGACGAAGTCCGGCAGCGACTCGACATAGGAGTGCGAGTGGCGACCGTTGTAGGACATGTCCTGCCATTGGCGAACCATGCCCAGCACACCGTTGTTCAGGTTGACGATCTTCACCGGCAGGCCGTACTGCATGCAGGTGGACAGCTCCTGGATGTTCATCTGGATGCTGCCTTCACCGGTAACGCAGGCCACGTCCTGGTCGGGGAAGTTGAGCTTGATGCCCATGGCCGCCGGGAAACCGAAGCCCATGGTGCCCAGGCCACCGGAGTTGATCCAGCGGTTGGGTTTGTTGAAGCGGTAGTACTGCGCCGCGAACATCTGGTGCTGGCCCACGTCGGAGGTGACGAAGGCATCGCCCTTGGTCACTTCGCACAGGGTCTCGATGACCTGTTGCGGCTTGATGATGTTGCCGTCGCCCTTGTCGTAGGGGAACAGCTCACCGTCGCCACGCCATTCGTCGATCTGCTTCCACCAGGCGTCGAGCGCCGCCTTGTCGGGCTGCTCGCCGATTTCCTTGAGGATGCCGAGCATTTCGCTCAATACGCTCTCGACCGGACCGACGATCGGTACGTCGGCCTTGATCATTTTCGAGATCGACGCAGGGTCGATGTCGATGTGGATGATCTTGGCATTCGGGCAGAACTTGGCCGGGCCGTTGACCACGCGGTCGTCGAAACGCACACCGACAGCGAAGATCACGTCGGCGTTGTGCATGGCCAGGTTGGCAGTGTAGCTGCCGTGCATGCCGAGCATGCCGAGGAACTGGCGGTCGGTGCCCGGGTAGCCACCAAGGCCCATGAGGGTGTTGGTGACCGGCAGGTTCAACGACTTGGCGATTTCGGTCAGGGCTTCGGAGCCGCCGCCGAGAATGACGCCGCCGCCGGAGTAGACCACCGGGCGCTTGGCCGCGAGGAGCATTTCGGCTGCCTTGCGGATCTGCCCGGAGTGGCCGCGCAGGGCCGGGCTATAGGAACGCAGCTTGACCTTTTTCGGGTAGATGTACTCGAACTTCTCGGCCGGGTTGGTCATATCTTTTGGAATGTCGACCACGACCGGACCGGGACGGCCGGACTGCGCCAGATAGAAGGCTTTTTTCAGGACTTCGGGGATTTCCGAGGCGTGCTTGACCATGAAGCTGTGCTTCACGATCGGCCGGGAGATACCGATCATGTCGGTTTCCTGGAACGCATCGGTGCCGACCATGGTGCTGGGCACCTGGCCAGACAGGATGACCATCGGGATGGAATCCATGTAGGCGGTGGCAATGCCGGTGATGGCATTGGTCGCGCCTGGGCCGGAAGTCACCAGTACCACACCGGCCTTGCCGGTGGCACGGGCGTAACCGTCCGCCATATGGGTGGCAGCCTGCTCGTGACGAACCAGGATGTGCTGGACTTCCGGTTCCTTGAACAAGGCATCGTAAACATGAAGGAGAGCACCGCCAGGGTACCCGTAGATGTGCTTAACGCCTTCGTCGCGCAAAAAGCGGACGACCATTTCAGCGCCGGATAAGAGCTCCACGTTGTTCACCTCTAAAACGCCAGAATACCGCCCTCACTGAGCGGGTCTTATTAGGTTTACTGCCAAGCAGAGCATGAGCGAACGTCAGCACTGACTGAGCAAGTATTGGGAATACCCTGGTGTGTTGCGGGCCTTCCCACCCAGCGCGAGGTAACGCGTTGCGGGGTGTTACAAGTCGGCGCGGGTGTGCGCCTCATGATCTGCTTAGCGGGTCTGCTTCTGGCAGTCCCTCTACAGCGGAATCTGGATTCTTGTGATTCGGCGCTCACAAGTCAAGAGAAATTATTGCCAATTTTTCATCAAGATGAATTCTCACCACCACTAATGGCGCGAGCAGCAGCAGGAAAAATAAGATTTCCATAAAAAAGGGCCACAATCTGCGGCCCTTGAAGGAAAAACGGTAGAAATCAGGCGGAAGGCGCGATCAATTGGTCGAAAGTTGCGAGCAAACGCCGTAGCTCGCGGCTTTGTTCCGGGCGGTCGACGAACACCGTCTCGGCCATCACCAGAATGCCCGAGGCGTTGGGCAACGGGTGCCCGTGCTCGAGGATCAGCTTCATGCGCGGCAGGAATATCCACTGCAACCACTGTTCGAAGGCCATGCGGTCCACCGCGAACGGTTCCACGCTGGCCAACGCCTCGGCACTGGGGGTGGCGTCGCTCCACCAGCCCTGGACCTTGAGCTCCTGCTCGATCAACAGCAGCTGGTCGGCAATATCGAGAATGCGCTGCTCCATCACAGGTTGACCCGCGCCTTCTGCCGCGCCAGGGCGGCACCTGCGCTGTCACCCTGTTTTTCACGGGCCTGGGCGATGGTGTTCCACAGCTGGGCCTGCAGGTCTGGGCGACCGTTGGCGTAGGTCAGGGCACGGCGCGCCAGTTGCTCGGACTGCGCGGCATCGCCCTGGGACAGACGTACCTGGGCCAGGCGGAACAACACCTGCGGCTCACGCGGGGCAATGCGCTGGGCACGCTCCAGGCTCGACGCGGCACCGTTGAAGTCGCCGCTGCCCTGCTGCTGCTGGGCAGTGGTGAGCAAGGCCAGCACCGGGCCGTCTAGCTGCTCGTCGGCCGACAAGCCACCACTGGACGCGTTGCCACGCGGAATACCGGTCGGGGCGCTGGTAACCGGCGCCGGGTTGCTCATCGAGGCGATGTCGAACGGTTCGTCGGCAATCGGGTTGGGGTTGGTCGTGATCGGCCCACTGCTGACCGGGCCCGGGGTGATCGGACCGGTGCTGATCGGTGCGGGGCCCGTGCCTGCCGGGAACGACTGGATCGGCGCGCCGCCTGTCCCTTGCGGGATCATCACGGTGACGCCGGAGTCTTCCGGCAATGACTGGGCCTGGCTGCTGCCGCCGCTGGTCGGATAAGCCGACGTGCGGTTGGCCGAGACGCGCTCGCTGTTGGAGACCCGGGTGCTCGAATCGACCACCGGAATATTGCCACGCGGGACGCTGGTACAGCCGTGCAGAACGGTCACTGCCGCCACGGCAGGAATCCACCACTTGTTCACTTCACACCCTCTTCAGAAGCTCGCGCTCAATTCATCCAGCCCTTGACCCAGTCCATCACCTCTTCGGCCGGGTTCTGCTCGCCGCCACAGGCGGCGCCTGCGGGCGGTTCACTGCCACGAATATACGGCATCTGCACCGCTCCCGGACAGCTGCCGTCGGAACCCTGGCCGCTGTAAGGGTCGATCCAGGCCTGCACCACGTTGTCCGGCTGCGGCATGTCCAGCGGCAGCGGGTCGGCCTTCTTCATGAAGCTGGTCCACACCTGCAGCGCGCCGGTGGCTCCGGTGAACGGCGTCTTGCCGTTGTCGTCGCGGCCCAGCCAGACCACCGCCAGCAGGTCCTGGCTGAAGCCGGAGAACCAGCTGTCGCGCGAGTCGTTGCTGGTGCCGGTCTTGCCGGCCAGGGTCAGCGAACTCGGCAGCACGCTGTATACCGAGCGCCCGGTACCTTCGCGCATCACCCGCTGCATGGCGTTCTGCACCAGGTAGATCGAGCCTGGGTCGAAGGTCTGCTGGATTTGGAACGGGTAGCGCTTGAGCGGCTCGCCTTCGGCGGTGAGCACGCTGCGGATACCGCGCATCGGCGTGTTGAAGCCGCCGTTGGCGATGGTCTGGTACATGGTCGCAACCTGCATCGGCGACATGCCGCCGGCGCCCAGCAGCATCGACGGGAACGCCGGCCAATCGACCTGCACGCCCAGCCGACCGATGGTCTTGATCACGTTGGGCACGCCCACTTCAAGGCCCAGCTTGGCGGTGGACAGGTTGTAGGAGTTGGCCAGGCCCTGGTACAGGTAAATGGTGCCATGGGGGCGGCGGTCGTAGTTCTGCGGCCGCCATACCTGGCCATCGGCGCCCTTGACCGAGAACGGCTCGTCCTGCACCCAGCTGGTGAGGGTGAACTTGCTCGGTTGCTCCAGCGCGGTCAGGTAGACCGCCGGCTTGACCAGCGAACCGATCGGCCGCACCGCGTCGATGGCACGGTTGAAACCGGCGAAGCCCGACTGGCGGCTGCCGATCAGCGCCTGCACCTCACCGGTTTCCGGGTTGGTGACGACCATCGCCGACTCGACTTCGTCGGCGCCCTTGCGCCCGGCCAGGCGTTTGAAGGTCTCGCTCATGGCGGTTTCGGCCTTCATCTGCAGGATCGGGTCGAAACTGGTGAAGATGCGCAGGCCTTCTTCGGTAAGGTCTTCGTCGCGGTAGTCCTGGCGCAGCTGACGCTTGACCAGGTCGAGGAAGGCCGGGAACGAACTGTCGGCCAGGCTGCCACGCTTGGTCACGCCCAGGGGCATTTTCTTCGCTGCATCGACTACGTCCTGAGTGGCCACGCCTTGCTCGGCGAGCAGGTCGAGCACCAGGTTGCGTCGCTGCAGGGCGCGCTCGGGGTGGCGGCGTGGGTTATAGTAGGACGGGCCCTTGACCATGCCCACCAGCAGGGCGATCTGGTGCAGCTTGAGCTCCTGCAGCGGCTGGCTGAAGAAGAACTGGCTGGCCAGACCGAAGCCGTGCACGGCGCGCTGGCCGTCCTGTCCGATGAACACTTCGTTCAGGTAGGCCTCGAGGATCTCGTGCTTGTCATAGTGCACTTCCAGGAGCAGCGACATCATCGCTTCGGTCAGCTTGCGACTGAGACTGCGCTCGTTGGTGAGGAAGAAGTTTTTCACCAACTGCTGGGTCAGGGTACTGCCGCCCTGGCGCATGGCGCCGGACGAGGTGTTCACCCAGACGGCCCGGGCGATGGACTTGGGCGACACGCCGAAGTGGCTGTAGAAGTCGCGGTCCTCGGTGGCGATCAGGGTTTCCACCAGATACGGCGGCACCTGATCGATCTTGATAAGGATGCGGTCTTCGAGGTTCTTCGGGTAGATGCCGCCAATCATCAGCGGCTCAAGGCGCACCACGTCGAGCTTGCCGCCGTTGGCACCACTGAGGCCCGCGACATAATCGCCGGAGAAGCGCACGCGCACGAACTGCGCCGGCTCCATGCCCTCGTAGAACTGGAAGCCACGGGTATTGAGGTCGACGGTATTGCCGTTGACCGACGCCGCCCCCGGACCGTTGGCCGCGCTTTCCCGACGGTAGCCGAGGGCATCGAGCTCGGTGAGGAAGTCGTTGCGGCTCAGCTTCTGGCCGACGAACAGCTCCAACGGCCGGGCATACACCTTGGCCGGGATGGTCCAGCGCTTGCCGGAGAACTTCTCCTGGACAGTGGCGTCGAGGTAGACCGCGAAGCCGGCAATCAGTACCAGGCCGACCAGGCTGAGCTTGAGCGCCCAGCCCAGCCAGGCACGGGCACGGCCGGTCGGGCGTTTTTTAGGAGTGCGGGAATTTCGGGTACGAGTCATGGCGGCGGATTATACGCACTTTGGAAAAGGGAGGCAGACGCCCCTCGGCGGTTTGCAGGGACGGCACCATTGACCATAATGTTCGATTCGAATTCCCTGACCCCTGAAGGATGATCCGTGAGCCAAGCCCTGATCAGCGCGCTACAGAACCCCGCCCTCTATCCGCACCCTGTCGCGGGCTTCGAGCTCATCGAGACGCATATCTCCTGGGTCCTGCTTACCGGCGAGTTTGCCTACAAGATCAAGAAACCGATGAACTTCGGCTTCCTCGACTTCACCGGCCTCGACCAGCGCGGGCATTTTTGTAACGAAGAGCTGCGCCTGAACCAGCGCCTGACCGAAGGTCTGTACCTGGAAGTGCTGCCGATCACCGGTAGCGTCGAAGCGCCGCAGATCGACGGCGAAGGCCCGGCGATCGAATACGCGCTGAAGATGCGCCAGTTCCCCCAGGGCCAGATGCTCAGCACCCTGCAGGCCAACGGCGAGCTGAACGCCGGCCATATCGACCAGATGGCCCGGCAGATCGCCGAGTTCCACCTGCAGGCGCCCAAGGTGCCGGTCGAACACCCCCTGGGCACCCCGGACGCGGTGATGGCACCGGTGGAGCAGAACTTCGAACAGATCCGCCCGTTCCTCAGCGACAAGGCCGACCTGCAGCAACTGGACGCACTGCAAGCCTGGGCCCAGGACAGCTTCAAACGCCTGCACGGCCTGCTCGAAGCGCGCAAGGCCAATGGCTTCATCCGCGAATGCCACGGTGACATCCACCTGGGCAACGCCACCCTGATCGACGGCCAGGTGGTGATCTTTGACTGCATCGAGTTCAACGAGCCCTTCCGCCTGACCGACGTCTACGCCGACGTCGGCTTCCTGGCCATGGACCTCGAGGACCGCGGCCTGAAGTGCCTGTCGCGGCGCTTCATCAGCCAGTACCTGGAGCTGACCGGCGACTACCAGGGCCTGGAACTGCTGAATTTCTACAAGGCCTACCGCGCCCTGGTGCGGGCCAAGGTCGCGCTGTTCAGCATGCCGGCCGAGGCCGATGGCGTGCAGCGCGCCACCACCCTGCGCACCTACCGCAACTATGCCAACCTGGCCGAGAGCTACAGCGCCATCCCTTCGCGCCTGCTGGCCATAACCCAGGGCGTCTCGGCGGTGGGCAAGAGCCACGTGGCGATGCGCCTGGTCGAGGCGCTCGGCGCAGTGCGCGTGCGCTCGGACGTCGAGCGCAAGCGCCTGTTCGGCAAGCAATCGGCGGCCGATGCCGGTCATCTGGAGGCCGGCATCTACGACAAGCAGGCCAGCGTTGCCACCTACCAGCGCCTGCACGAGCTGGCAGCGATCATCCTGCACGCCGGGTTCCCGGTGGTACTCGACGCCACCTACCTCAAGCATGAGCAGCGCAAGGCAGCGGCCGAGGTCGCCAGCGAGACCGGCGTGCCGTTCCTGATCCTCGACTGCCAAGCCCCGGACGCGGTGATCGCCAGCTGGCTGGCGCAACGCCAGGCCGAGGCCGTCGACCCGTCGGACGCCACCCTGGAGGTGGTCAAGGCGCAACAGGCCAGCCGCGATCCGCTGGATGCCGAGGAACTGGCGCAAAGCACCCGCGTCGACACCCAGGACGCCAACAACATGAACAAGGTAATCGAGCAGATTCGCCAACGCCTGCCCGGCCTCTGAGCCGCCAGGCGTGAAGCAGTCGACAGTTCACGCCTGAAGTCCGGCGCCCCTCCAGTGATGGCATTACAATATCATCACACCCCACGGAGGAGGCGCCGCCATGAATCAACCCCGTCAGCTGGACAACGTACTGTTTGCGATGATCCGCGACGAGAAGATCGCGGCGTTCAACCGCGAGAAGCCCACCGACTCGCTCATCGACTTTCGCGGCGGTGATTTCCGTGGCCTGGACCTGCGCGACCTGGATGTGCGTGGCATCGACTTCACCGATGCCTACTTCCGCGCCGCCGACCTGCGTGGGCTGGACCTGCGGGAAAATGGCCTGGAAGGGGCGAGCCTGGCGCATGCGCAAATCTCCGGGACGTATTTCCCGGCCGAGCTGAGTGCCGACGAGATCCTGATGTCGGTGAAGTTCGGGACGCGGATGCGCTATCGCAGCCCACGCCACGGATAAGCGCCTGGCCTGCACAAGGCTGTGGCAACGAGCCTTGCGGGAACGGATACACGTGGGAGCGGGCTTGCCCCGCGATAGCATCAGCCCCTGCGATCGCCGTCGCGAGGCCAGCCCGCTCCCACGTTTGCCCGCTCCCGTTCAGCCAGAACGCTACATCCCGTCGGCCCCGATGGCAAAAGGCCGCGTAATCCACAACCCCCGCTACACTCCTCATTGACCTGCTCGCGATTTATCCCCACGACCCGTTCAGCCATCGCCAGGAGGCTCGATGAACGATGAATTGCAGCATCTGAAAAACCTTGGCAAGACCTCCGCGCAATGGCTGCATGCTGTCGGCATCCACAGTGCATCGGACCTGCGCCGGCTCGGCGCGGTGGGTGCCTATCAGGCCGTGAGAACGCGAGGATTCCGGGCTTCGAAGGTGTTGTTGTACGCCATCGAGGGCGCCCTGCTGGACATGCACTGGAATGACCTGCCGGTCGAACGCAAGCAGGCGTTGAACCAGCAGCTCGATGCCAAGTGCCCAGCCCAATCACAAAAGAACGAAAAATAATTGTGCAAAGACATTGACTACGAAATGAGAATCGTTATGATTATCACAACTGGTCGCGAGACCGGTTGGGTAACCTGAATGCTCCCTGGTTCGGACGCTCAGATTATCTCCTCATCAGGCTAATCACGGTTATTGACCCGGCTTTTTGCCGGGTCTTTTTTTGCCTGCGATTCAGTGGCCCTTGCGCAGCTGGGCGCAGTAGTCCTGCTCCGGTGTCGCCGGGGTGTACCAGACGAAGTCCGCCATGGCCGGCTCGACCGTTTCCCCCACTTCCGCCAGCAACAGCACCTTGTCCTCGGGCTTGGCGTCCAGGTCGGCCAGGTGCAGCGGCACGCCGAGATCCTTGCGCGCATGGTAGCTGCCAGTGAGCAACAGCGCCGGCTGCGGCGCGGCCAGCAAGCGCTCGGCGATGCGCCGGTCACGCTGCTGCTGCACCGCCAGCATCGCCGGTAGCTGGCTTTCCGGCAGCAGGTTGCAGTGGCCGGCACGCACCTGTGCCAGCAACGCCTGCACCACTGCCGGCGCATTGGAGCGCTCGCCCGGAGGTGTCGCCGGTTGGCGATAGGCTTGGCGGATTTCATCGGGCGACAGGTTCGCCGCCAGTAGCGGGTATGGCTGGCCAAGGGCCTCGCGCACGATAGGCCCGTACAGCGCCCAATCCCAGCCGGGTTGCCAGGCGAGCGCCTTCGGCAGGTCGGCTGCAGGCGATGCCTTGCCCTTTTGCGCATCGACCAGCGCCTGCTGTTGCGGCTCGAGCATTTCCAGCAGCAGGCTGCCCTGCGCGCGGCGGCTCTCCAAGGCGCGCAGCAGCCACAGCTGCAAGTGGTGGTGGTCGGGATTGTCGTGCTTTTCACCCACCAGCACCCGTGGCGCATCGGCCAGGCGCTGGACCAGCTGCCCAGGGCTCAATGCCTGGCCGGTGGACAACTCGATGATCTGCCCCAACTGGACGTTGTCGCGGCCTTCGGCCCCCTGCCAGGCAGGCACGGGTGGCAGGCTCGCCTGGCAACCGCCGAGCGCCAGCGCCAGGCAGATGGACAAGCCGGACAGCAAGGGATGGCGCATGGCGAATGGCTCCTAGCGAGTGATGATCAACGGATGGCCGCGCTCCGGGTGAGGTTGCACCAGGACGTCGATGCCGAACACCGCCCGCAGCGCCGTCGGTGTCAGCACTTGCTGCGGTGTGCCCAGTGCATGGCTGCGGCCCTGCTCCAACAAGAGAATATGGTCACAGTAGCGCGCCGCCAGGTTCAGGTCATGCAGGATCACCAGCACCGACGCGCCACGGTCGGCGAAACTGCGTACCGCCTGCAGCGTGGTGTGCTGATGCAGCGGGTCCAGCGCAGAAGTGGGTTCATCCAGCAACAGCGTGGTGCCGGGCTCGCCCGGCCACAGCTGGGCCAGCACCCGCGCCAGGTGCACGCGCTGCCGTTCCCCACCGGACAGCGCCAGGTAGCTGCGCTCGACCAGGTGCTGGGCATCCGCCGCCTCCAGCGCCGCCTCGATGATTTCCCGGTCGCGCTGACGGCCGCTGGCATGGGGCAGGCGGCCGAGGCCGACCACTTCCGCGACACTGAAGGCAAAGCCAAGGCTGGACACCTGTGGCAATACCGCCAGGCGTTGCGCCCGCGCCTGGCCCGACCAGGCGTCCAGTCCGCGCCCATCGAGCTGCACGCGCCCGGCGCTGGGCGCCAGTTCGCCACACAGGGCGCCGAGCAGGCTACTCTTGCCGGCGCCATTGGGCCCGAGCACACCCAGCACCAGCCCTGGCCGTAACGTGAGGTTGATGTCGTGCAGCACCTGGCTGCCACCGCGCTTGAGGGACAGCCCTTGGACGTCGAGCATCAGTTGCGCACCTTCACCAGCAGGAACAGGAAGAATGGCGCCCCGATAAAGGCGGTGACGATGCCGATCGGCAACTCCGCCGGGGCCAGGGCCAGGCGCGCGACCAGGTCGGCGAACAGTAGCAAGGTACCGCCCGCCAGCAGCGAGGCCGGCAGCAGCACCCGATGATCCGGCCCCGCCACCAGCCGCACCAGGTGCGGCACCACCAGGCCGATGAAGCCGATCAGGCCGGCGGCCGCGACCGCCGCCCCCACGCCGAGCGCGGTGCAGAACACCAGCTCGCGCTTGAGCTTTTCGACCTCGATGCCCAGGTGCCGGGCCTCCGACTCGCCGAGCAGCAACGCGTTGAGCGCCTGCGCCCGGCGCGGCAGCCACAAGGCCACGGCTGCCGCCACCAGCAGCAACGGCCACAGCCGCTCGTAGCTGGCGCCATTCAGGCTGCCCAGGTTCCAGAAGGTCAGGGTGCGCAGGGTGGCGTCGTCGGCCAGGTAAGTGAACAGGCCCACCGCCGAGCCGCCCAGCGCGGTCATCGCGATACCGGCCAGAAGCATGGTCGCCACGTTGGTCTGGCCGTCGCGCCGCCCCAGGCGATAGACCATCGCGGTCACGCCCAGGCCACCGACGAAGGCACACAACGACAATAGATATGGCGCGAACCAGTCAGGAATGCCGCCCAGCCAACTGCCGCCGACGATCGCCACCGCGGCCCCCAGGGCGGCGCCGCTGGCGACACCGACCAGCCCCGGATCGGCCAGTGGGTTGCGGAACAACCCCTGCATCGCCACGCCGGACAACGCCAGCACGGCGCCGACCGCCAGACCCAGCAGGGTTCGCGGCAGGCGGATCTGGCCGAGGATCATCTCGGCCTGCTCCAGGCCCTCGCCACTGACCGGCAACCCGACCAGGCGCAGGCCGGCGCGCAGGGTATCGAACAGCGGCAGGCTGACCGGCCCCAGCGCCAGCGACAACCACACCGCCAGCAGGCACAACAAGGCCAGGGTAATGAACAACGTACGTGGACGAACCCGCGGCATCATGGATTGAGGCTGGCCTTGGCGGCGGGATAGAAGCTGGCGGCCAGCTCATGCAGGGTGGCCGGCAGGCGCGGGCCGAGGCCGCCGACCAGCAACGTCGGGTCGAGCGACAGCAGGCGCTTGTCGCGCACCGCGCGGGACGTCGCCAGGGCCGGGTTTTCCTTGATCAGTGCCTGCAAGGCCTGTTCGCCACTGAGGGCCCGGTCGGAGAACACCACCACGTCCGGGTTCAGCGCAGCGAGGACCTCCACCGAGAAGTTCTTGTAGCCCTGGTGGTCGGCGAGATTGCGCCCTCCCGCCTGACGCAGCACCCAGTCCCCGGCAGTGCCCTGCCCGGCGATCATCGGCTTGGCGCCGGCATGTCCGACCAGCAGCAATACACCAGGCGCCTTCTGCCCGGCCTGGGCCTGCTCGACCTGTTTGTGCAACGCCTCCAGCTGCTGACGGTAATCGGCAGCCAACGTCTTGGCCTTGTGCTCGTCGCCGAGCAATGCCCCCAGGTGCTTGAGGTTCTCGTCAACCGCGCCCACTTCGGCCTTGCTGGAGAACAGCTCGACCCGCACCCCGGCCTTGCGGATCTGCGCCAGCACCGGCGGTGGCCCCATTTCCTCGGTGCCTACCAGCACGTCAGGGCGCAGGCTGAGGATGCCTTCGGCCGACAACTGGCGCTGGTAACCGATGCTGGGTAGCGCCTTGAGCGACTCGGGGTGCTGGCTGGTGGTGTCGACGCCAACCAGGCGCTGCTCACCGCCCAGGGCGCTGATCCACTCGCTCAAGGCACCGCCGGCGCTCACCCAGCGCTGTGGCAGCTCGGCGGCCATGGTGTGGGTAGACAGGGCAAGACCGGCGCACAGGGCAATCAAGGCAGCGGGACGGCGCATCATCGGATTCCTTTGCAGAGGGCGGGCAGCACACCTTGTGGCGGGCGGCACAAGTGCGCACCATAGACAGCCTGGCGCGACGAATGCGGGCAATTTGATAATTATTCGCATTGAAGCGTCAAGCCATCCCTTTGTCACACGGCTTAACCGGAAGACTCCGCTGCGATGCATTTTCTCTGCGCCTCCAACGACCTCGCCGAGGGCCACAGCCGCGCCTTCAGCGTAGCCGGCATAGCGCTGTTCGGCGTGCGCCGCCAGGGCACGGTCCACCTCTATCGCAACCGCTGCCCGCACCGGGGCATCCCGCTGAACTGGGCGGCGGACAGCTTTCTCGATGACAGCGCGAGCCTGATCCAGTGCGCCCATCACGGGGCCCAGTTCCTGATAGAAAGCGGCGAATGCATTACTGGCCCCTGCGCGGGCGAATGGCTGGAAGCCCTGGACTGCCGGGAAGACAGCCAGGGCATCTGGCTTACGGATTGAGCAATACCGGCAGCGGCCGGTCGATGACCAGTTGTTGGGCATCCAGGCGCGTGCCGTAGGCCAGCACCTCCACCCCTTCCGCCACCGCGGCGCGCAGTGCCCGGGTGTAGGCGGCGTCGATCTCCTGGGCCGGGCGCACGGCCTCGATGCCGGTCAGGTTCACGCAATACAGCTGCACTGCACGGATGCCCTGGCGTGCCAGGGCGGCCAGCTCGCGCAGGTGTTTGGCCCCACGCTGGGTGACGGCGTCAGGGAACGCCGCCACGGCGGTATCGGGATAACCGAGGGTCACGCTCTTGACCTCGACATAGGCCTTGTCGCCACTGGCGAACTCCAGGTAGAAGTCGATACGGCTACGTTCCTCGCCATACGCCACTTCACGCTTGAGCGTGGTGAACCCGGCAAGCTCCGTGATCACCCCGGCCCGCAGCGCTTCCTCCACCACCGCATTGGCGCGCCCGGTGTTGACACAGGCCAGCCGCCCCTGGGGCGTTTCGCTGATCTCCCAGGTACCGGGCAGCTTGCGCTTGGGATCGTTGGAGCGGCTGAACCAGACCTGCCCGCCCTCGCGCATGCAATTGAGCATGGAGCCAGTGTTGGGGCAGTGAATGGTCAGTTGCTCGCCGGTGGCCAGTTCGATATCGGCCAGGAAGCGTTTATAGCGGCGCAGCAGGCGCGCCTGTTCCAGTTGCGGAAACAGCATCCGTCAGCCCTGCCAGCTTTTCAGGCCACGGGCGATGCGCTGCACCGCCTCCTCCAGACGTGGCAGGTTCTGGGTGTAGGCAAAGCGCACGTGGTGGCCGGCCTGGTAACGACCGAAGTCCAGCCCCGGGGTGAATGCCAGGTGCTCGGTTTCGAGGAAGTGCCTGCAGAACGCGAAGGCATCGCCGCCGAACGCGCTGATATCGGCGTACAGATAGAAGGCGCCTTGCGGCTCCACGGCGATGCCGAAGCCCAACTCGCGCAACGCCGGCAACAGGTAGTCGCGGCGGCGGGCGAACTCGGCGCGGCGCTCCTCGAGGATGGCCAGGGTTTGCGGCTCGAAGCAGGCCAGCGCGGCATGCTGGGCCATGCTCGGAGCACTGATGTAGAGGTTCTGCGCCAGCTTTTCCAGGTCCGCTACCGCCGACGGCGGCGCCACCAGCCAGCCCAGGCGCCAGCCGGTCATGCCGAAATATTTGGAAAAACTGTTCAGGACGAAGGCCTCATCGTCGACTTCCAGCACGCTCGGCGCATCCATGCCGTAGGTGAGGCCGTGGTAGATCTCGTCCACCACCAGATGCCCATGGCGCTCGCGGGTAGCCTTGGAAAGGCTGGCCAGCTCGTCGCGGTCGAGCACCGTGCCGGTCGGGTTGGCTGGCGACGCCACCAGGGCACCGACCGTGTCCTTGTCCCAGTGACGCTCGACCAGATCGGCGGTCAGCTGGTAATTGACCTCCGGCCCCACCGGCACCAGCTGCGCGCCGCCTTCGACCAGGCGCAGGAAGTGGCGATTGCACGGATAGCCCGGGTCGGCCAGCAGCCAGTGCTTGCCCGGATCGACCAGCAGGCTGCTGGCCAGCAGCAGCGCGCCGGAACCGCCCGGGGTGATGAGCACGCGCTCCGGGTCGAGGTCCACACCGTAGCGTTGGCCATAGAACCCGGCGATTGCCTCACGCAGTTGCGGCAAGCCGCGGGCAGCGGTGTAACGGGTGTGCCCGGCGGCCAAGGCAGCCTGGCCCGCGGCGACGATCGGCGCGGCGGTGGTGAAGTCCGGCTCGCCGATCTCGAGGTGGATCACGTCGTGGCCCGCAGCCTGCAGCTCGTTGGCGCGCGCCAGCAGGGCCATCACGTGGAAGGGTTCGATGGCGCGACTGCGCGCACTGTGTGGCTGAGCCATGGGCCTTCTCTCAATTGGGTCTAAACTGGTGATTCTACCTGTGCACCGCAGCGAACGTGCCGCCCGCCCTGCTGTCAATAGCAGGCATAGGGCGGGGTAGCGCACCCCGGATCTATCTGGTAAGTTCGGCGGCTCGCAGTCGCAGGGCCGGCGGGTGCCGGCGATGGAAGCAAGCCTGCGCATTGGATCAGATGAGTGAGAGGCGGTCTATTCATGTCCACCGTAGAAAAGCAAAAAACCAGTCAGTCCATGTACGGTGTAGAGCCCTATAAAGAAACCAAGGGCGAAGAGTACATGGGGGAGCCCATGCGCAAGCACTTCACCAAGCTTCTGGGAGCATGGAAGCTTGAGTTGATGACGAGCGTGGACCAGACCGTGACGCACATGAAGGACGAGGCAGCCAACTTCCCAGACCCGGCTGACCGTGCCAGCCAGGAAGAAGAGTTCGCCCTGGAACTGCGCAACCGCGATCGTGAGCGCAAGCTGATCAAGAAGATCGACAAGACCCTGCAGAAGATTCAGGACGAAGAGTACGGCTGGTGCGACTCCTGTGGCATCGAGATCGGCCTGCGCCGCCTCGAAGCCCGTCCGACCGCCGACCTGTGCTTCGACTGCAAGGAAATTGCCGAGAAGAAGGAAAAGACTGTCGGTAAAGGCTGATTCCAGAACCTCGCAGACGGGGCGTACTGGTTGTGGAGGCGGGCTTGCCCGCTCCTGCAATCGGTACGCCCCGTCTTCATTTATATAGCTGTGCAATCCATGAACGACTCCCGCTACATCGGCCGCTTCGCCCCCACCCCCAGCGGCTTTCTGCACTTCGGCTCGCTGGTGGCCGCCCTCGCCTCCTGGCTCGACGCTCGCGCGGTCGATGGCCGCTGGTTACTGCGCATGGAAGACACCGACCCGCCCCGGGAAATGCCCGGGGCACGCGATGCGATCCTGCAGACCTTGGAGCGCTACGGCCTGGAGTGGGACGGCGAAGTGGTGTTCCAGAGCCAGCGCCACGAGGCCTACGCCGCCGTGGTCGACCGTTTGTTCAGCATGGGCCTGGCCTATGCCTGCACCTGTTCGCGCAAGCAACTGGAAGGGTACGACGGTATCTACCCAGGCTTTTGCCGTAACGCCGGGCATCCCCGGCAAGACGCGGCCATTCGCCTGCGCGTGCCGGAACTGATCTACCGCTTCACGGATCGCGTCCAGGGTACGTTCGAACAGCATCTGGGGCGCGAGGTGGGCGATTTCGTCATCCAACGCCGCGACGGGCTCTACGCCTACCAGTTGGCAGTGGTGCTGGACGATGCCTGGCAGGGCATCACCGACATCGTGCGCGGCGCCGACCTGCTGGACAACACGCCCCGCCAGCTGTACCTGCAGGAGTTGCTGGGCTTCTCGCAGCCGCGTTACCTGCACATTCCATTGATCGTGCAGCCCGACGGACACAAGCTGGGCAAGTCGTACCGCTCGCCGCCGCTTGAGGCGGACCAGGCCACACCGTTGCTGCTGCGAGCATTGCGGGCATTGGGGCAGCAGACCGATCCGGCACTGGCGGGGGCCAGCCCGGCCGAGGTGTTGGCGGTGGCGCGTCAGCAGTGGCGGCCGGAGCACATTGCACGGCAGATGACGGTGCCCGAGGCTGATTTGCGCTGAGGCAGTTGCGGCCCTATCGCGGGGCAAGCCCGCTCCCACGCAATCCACTTCGTGGGAGCGGGCTTGCCCCGCGATAGAGCCAGAACAAGCAAACCAGGCTCAAAAGCCCAACAAATTCAAACCCTTGGCTAACAGCCCCGATTCCCGCTAGCATCGCCCCGGCCATTTGCGCCAATAATAAGTCCAAACCGCAGCGCCCAACCCTTCGAGGCCAGCATGTACATCTATCGTTTGGTCCTGCTTCTGGTGGTGGGGATCTACCTGTTCTCCCCCGCCATCATGGACTGGTGGATCGAGCCGACCGGTGCCTGGTACCGCCCCTACCTGCTCTGGCTGATCCTCATCGTCGTCACCTTCATCCTGCAGAGCCAACGAGATGCCGATGAGCTTTAGCCTGACCCAGATGATCCTGATCAGCGCCGCCTACCTGCTGGTGCTGTTCAGCGTGGCCTGGATCAGCGAGCGCGGGCTGATCCCGCGGGCGATCATTCGCCACCCCCTGACCTACACCTTGTCGCTGGGCGTCTACGCCAGTGCCTGGGCCTTCTATGGCTCGGTCGGCCTGGCCTATCAATATGGCTACGGCTTCCTTGCCTGTTACCTGGGAGTGTCCGGGGCCTTCCTGCTGGCCCCGGTGCTGCTCTATCCGATCCTCAAGATCACCCGTACCTACCAGCTGTCGTCACTGGCCGACCTGCTGGCGTTTCGCTTTCGCAGCACCTGGGCCGGCGCGCTGACCACCATCTTCATGCTGATCGGCGTGCTGCCCCTGCTGGCCCTGCAGATCCAGGCGGTGGCCGATTCGATCAGCATCCTCACCGGTGAGCCGGTCAAGGCGCGGGTGGCGTTCGCCTTCTGCGTGCTGATCATCCTGTTCACCATCTTCTTCGGCTCACGCCATATCGCCACCCGCGAAAAACACGAAGGCCTGGTGTTCGCCATCGCCTTCGAATCGGTGATCAAGCTGTTGGCGCTGGGTGGTATCGGCCTTTATGCGCTGTACGGCGTGTTCGGTGGCCCGCATGGGCTGGAAGTCTGGCTGCTGCAGAACCAGACCGCCCTCGCCGCCTTGCACACGCCGTTGCAGGAAGGCCCCTGGCGCACCCTGCTGCTGGTGTTCTTCGCCTCGGCGATCGTCATGCCGCACATGTACCACATGGCCTTCACCGAAAACCTCAGCCCGCGCTCGCTGGTCAGCGCCAGCTGGGGCCTGCCGCTGTTCCTGCTGCTGATGAGCCTGGCGGTGCCGCTGGTGCTGTGGGCCGGCCTGCGCCTGGGCGCCAGCACCAACCCCGAGTACTTCACCCTGGGCCTGGGCATTGCCGCCAACAACGAAGCGCTGGCGCTGCTGGCCTATGTCGGTGGCTTGTCGGCCGCCAGCGGGCTGATCATCGTCACCACCCTGGCGCTGTCGGGCATGGCCTTGAACCACCTGGTGCTGCCGCTGTACCAGCCGCCGGCCGAAGGCAATATCTACCGCTGGCTGAAGTGGACCCGCCGGGCGCTGATCGTCGCCATCATCACCGCCGGCTTCGTCTTCTACCTCACCCAGAACAACCACCAGAGCCTGGCCAACCTGGGCATCGTCGCCTTCGTCGCCACCTTGCAGTTCCTGCCCGGGGTGCTTTCGGTGCTGTACTGGCCGACCGCCAACCGACGAGGGTTCATCGCCGGCCTGCTGGCCGGCATGCTGGTGTGGATGGTGACCATGCTGCTGCCGCTGCTGGGCAACCTGCAGGGCTTCTACATCCCGTTGCTGGACATGATCTACGTGCTGGACGACACCAGCTGGCACATGGCGGCCATCGCCTCGCTTGCGGCCAACGTCCTGCTGTTCACCCTGATCTCGCTGTTCACCAATGCCAGCAGCGAAGAGGTCAGCGCCGCCGAGGCCTGCGCGGTGGACAACGTGCGCCGCCCGCAACGCCGCGAACTGCATGCCGCCTCACCCCAGGAGTTTGCCACCCAGTTGGCCAAGCCGCTGGGCGCCAAGGCTGCGCAAAAAGAGGTGGAGCAAGCCCTGCGCGACCTCTACCTGCCCTTCGACGAACGCCGCCCCTATGCCCTGCGGCGCCTGCGCGACCGCATCGAGGCCAACCTGTCCGGCCTGATGGGGCCGAGCGTGGCGCAGGACATGGTCGAGACCTTCCTGCCGTACAAGTCCGGCAACGAGAACTACGTCACCGAGGACATCCACTTCATCGAGAGCCGCCTCGAGGACTATCACTCGCGCCTGACCGGCCTTGCCGCCGAGCTCGACGCCCTGCGCCGCTATCACCGCCAGACCCTGCAGGAACTGCCCATGGGCGTGTGCTCGCTGGCCAAGGACCAGGAGATCCTGATGTGGAACAAGGCGATGGAGGAGCTCACCGGCATCGCCGCCAAGCATGTGGTCGGCTCGCGCCTGGTAACCATCGCCGAACCCTGGCGCGGCCTGCTGCAAGGCTTCATCAACGTGCCCGACGAACACCTGCACAAGCAGCGCCTGGTCCTCGATGGCCAGCCGCGCTGGCTGAACCTGCACAAGGCGGCCATCGACGAGCCACTGGCCCCGGGCAACAGTGGCCTGGTGCTGCTGGTCGAGGACCTCACCGAGACCCAGGCGCTGGAGGACAAGCTGGTGCACTCCGAGCGCCTGGCGAGCATCGGCCGCCTCGCCGCGGGCGTGGCCCACGAGATCGGCAACCCGATCACCGGCATCGCTTGCCTGGCGCAGAACCTGCGCGAGGAGCGCGAGGGCGACGGCGAGATCATCGAGCTGTCCAGCCAGATCCTCGAGCAGACCAAGCGCGTGTCGCGCATCGTCCAGTCGCTGATGAGTTTCGCCCACGCCGGCGGCAGCCAGCAGAACAGCGAAGAGCCGGTGTGCCTGGCCGAGGTGGCGCAGGATGCCATTGGTCTGCTGGCGTTGAACCGGCGCAATTTCGAAGTACAGTTCTTCAACCTCTGCGACCCGCAACACTGGGTCGAGGGCGACCCGCAACGCCTGGCCCAAGTGCTGATCAACCTGCTCTCCAACGCCCGCGACGCCTCGCCACCCGGCAGCGCCGTACGCGTGCGCAGTGAAATCAACGAGCACACCGTCGACCTGGTGGTCGAGGACGAAGGCAGCGGTATTCCGAAAAGCATCATGGACCGCCTGTTCGAACCCTTCTTCACCACCAAGGACCCGGGCGAAGGAACCGGACTGGGGCTCGCTCTGGTCTATTCCATCGTGGAAGAGCATTATGGGCAAATCACCATCGACAGCCCGGCCGACATCGAGCGCCAACGTGGTACCCGGATCCGCGTGACCCTGCCCCGGCATGTCGTAGCGACGTCCCCTGAAATTCGAGACCGTCGAGAGAATTGAATCAATGCCGCACATTCTGATCGTCGAAGACGAAACCATCATCCGCTCGGCCCTGCGTCGCCTGCTCGAGCGGAACCAGTACCAGGTCAGCGAAGCCGGCTCGGTGCAGGAAGCCCAGGAACGCTTCAGCATTGCCACCTTCGACCTGATCGTCAGTGACCTGCGCCTGCCGGGTGCCCCGGGCACCGAGCTGATCAAGCTCGGCCAGGGCACGCCGGTACTGATCATGACCAGCTACGCCAGCCTGCGCTCGGCGGTGGACTCGATGAAAATGGGCGCGGTGGACTACATCGCCAAGCCCTTCGACCACGACGAGATGCTCCAGGCCGTGGCGCGTATCCTGCGCGACCGGGTGAACGCCCCCGCCTCGGCGCCGGCCGGCGAGCCCCGGGCCGCCAATGGCAAGGCCAGCCCGGACAAGGCCAGCCCCGCCGCCGCCAACGGCGAGATCGGCATCATCGGCTCCTGCCCGCCGATGCAGGACATGTTCGTGAAGATCCGCAAGGTCGCGCCAACCGACTCCAATGTGCTGATCCAGGGCGAATCCGGTACCGGCAAAGAGCTGGTCGCCCGCGCCCTGCACAATCTCTCGCGCCGGGCAAAGGCACCGATGATCTCGGTGAACTGCGCGGCGATCCCGGAAACCCTCATCGAATCGGAACTGTTCGGCCACGAGAAGGGCGCCTTCACCGGCGCCAGCGCGGGTCGGGCGGGGCTGGTCGAAGCCGCCGATGGTGGCACCTTGTTCCTCGACGAAATCGGCGAGCTGCCACTGGAAGCCCAGGCCCGCCTGCTGCGGGTGCTGCAGGAAGGCGAGATCCGCCGGGTGGGTTCGGTGCAATCACAGAAGGTCGACGTGCGCCTGATCGCGGCCACCCACCGCGACCTGAAGAACCTGGCCAAGGCCGGGCAGTTCCGTGAAGACCTGTACTACCGCTTGCATGTGATCGCCCTGAAATTGCCAGCCCTGCGCGAGCGCGGCAGCGACGTCAACGAGATCGCCAACGCCTTCCTTGCCCGCCAGAGCGCACGGATCGGCCGCGACGACCTGCATTTTTCCCACGATGCCGAGCAAGCCATCCGCCATTACAGCTGGCCGGGCAACGTGCGCGAGCTGGAAAACGCGGTGGAGCGCGCAGTGATTCTCAGCGAAAGCGCGGAAATTTCCGCCGACCTGCTGGGCATCGACATCGAGCTTAGCGACCTGGAAGACGACGACATGCTGGACAACCTGCCGGCGCTTGCCAGCAGCAACAGCGCCAGCCATGAGCCGACCGAGGACCTGTCGCTGGAGGATTACTTCCAGCACTTCGTGCTCGAGCACCAGGACCACATGACCGAAACCGAACTGGCCCGCAAGCTGGGCGTCAGCCGCAAATGCCTGTGGGAACGCCGCCAGCGCCTGGGCATCCCGCGGCGCAAGAGCAACGCCACCAGCGACAACTGATCCAGCCTGGATACATCGCGGGGCAAGCCCGCTCCCACAGCGCGTGGGGGCAGGCTTGCCCCGCGGTCGTTTGGGGGTAACACATCAGTTACCGCAAAAATCTGTTACCTACCCTGCCGGGCGTAACATCCCCCGAGGCGTAAGGTAACGAAATTTCTACATTTGCCCCGCGGCAAAACCTGCCTGAAACGCTGAAACCCCCGATTTCATTGGGTTTTCAAAAGTTGGCACGGCACCTGCTATATGTCTGGTACAAGAACAATAACAAGCACTGCAACTCAGAATAAGAACAAGACGAAACGGCTCACGCACAATAAAAACAAGACGGCGGAGGCGCAGCTAACTGATTCTTTTGGAGAGGCGTTGTGTTTGGGGCTTGCCCCACGATCAGGCAGAGAACAACAAAAACTGCACTCAAAAGCAGCACCTGAACTGATTGGATCGACAGATCAACATCAACTCGGCGACCAAAGCAATCCGTTTGCTCTTCACCCCCGGTTTGGGGGTCGTCCACAAGCTTCGAGATTTGTGGACAGGGCATTCAACAAAAACAAGAAGCCCGGCAGAAGAACAATAAGAGCACGCAACGACTTGATGGGGAGCTTCGGCTCCCCATGTCGTTTCTCACTTCTGCATCACGCTTGGCACACCGCCTACACCATTCCCCCAGTAAATGCTAGAATCCCCGCCCATCATGCGGCCATTCTCCTATCCTTGGCCGATCATTCCTTCAAACAGTGCATCCCATGCTGAAGAAGCTGTTCCAGTCGTTCCGCCCGCCCGTTCGTGGCCAGCACCACAGGCGCACCACGCCTGAAGTGATCAACAAGAGCCAGCACTCGCTGCAGCGCAGCCAGTTCAGCCGCCATGCCGTGGGCATTGTCGAGCGCCTGCAGGCGGCCGGTTACCAGGCCTATCTGGTCGGTGGCTGCGTGCGCGACCTGCTGCTGGGCATCACGCCCAAGGACTTCGACGTGGCCACCAGCGCCACCCCCGAGCAGATCCGCGCGGAGTTCCGCAACGCCCGTATCATCGGCCGGCGCTTCAAGCTGGTCCACGTGCATTTCGGCCGTGACATCATCGAGGTCGCCACCTTCCGTGCGCCCCACTCCGATGACGACCAGTCCGATAGCCACCGTTCGTCGCACAATGCCAGCGGTCGCATCCTGCGCGACAACGTGTACGGCACTTTGGAAGAAGACGCGCAACGCCGCGACTTCACCATCAACGCCCTGTACTACGACCCGGTCAGCGAGCGCATCCTCGACTACGCCAACGGTGTCCACGACATCCGTAACCGGCTGCTGCGCCTGATCGGCGATCCGACCCACCGTTACCAGGAAGATCCGGTCCGCATGCTGCGTGCCGTGCGCTTCGCCGCCAAGCTGGACTTCGGCATCGAGAAGCACACCGTGCAGCCGATCCGCGAGCTGGCGCCGATGCTGCGCGACATCCCTCCCGCGCGCCTGTTCGAGGAAAGCCTCAAGCTGTTCCTCAACGGCCAGGGGGCGATCACCTTCGAGATGCTGGTCGACCTGCAATTGTTCGAGCCGTTGTTCCCGGCCAGCAGCCATGCCCTGGAAGAACGTCCGAGCTATACCCACAGCTTGATCAGCCAGGCATTGGCCAACACCGACCTGCGCGTCAAGCAGGGCAAGCCGGTGACGCCCGCCTTCCTGTTCGCCGCGCTGCTCTGGCCGGCCCTGCCAAGCCGCGTGCTGTACCTGCAGAGCCAGGGCGTGCCGCCGATTCCGGCAATGAATGGCGCGGCCCACGACCTGATCGCCGAACAGTGCGCACGCATCGCCATCCCCAAGCGCTTCACCCTGCCGATCCGCGAGATCTGGGACATGCAGGAGCGCCTGCCACGGCGCAGCGGCAAGCGCGCCGACATGCTGCTGGACAACCCGCGTTTCCGCGCCGGCTACGACTTCCTGCTGCTGCGCGAAAGCGCCGGCGAGGAAACCGATGGGCTGGGCCAATGGTGGACCGACTACCAGGATGCCAACGACAGCCAGCGCCGCGACATGATCCGCGAGCTGGGCAACCGTGACGACGCCGCTGGCGCCGGTGCCGGCCCACGCAAGCGCAAGCGCAGTGGCGGCAAGCGCAAGCGTGACGACGAGCAGGCCTGGGACTGAGCATGACCACCCGTGCGTACATCGGCCTGGGCAGCAACCTGGATGAGCCCGCCGAGCAGCTGCGCAGCGCCCTGCAGGCGCTGGACCTGATCGCCGAGACCCGCCTGGCGGCGGCCTCGGCGCTCTACACCAGCGATTCGCTGCTGCCGGGCCAGCCACGCTACACCAACGCCGTGGCGGCCATCGACACGGCACTGGCACCGCTGGACCTGCTGGACGCCCTCCAGGCCATCGAGAACGGCCAGGGCCGCGTACGCAAGGAACGCTGGGGCCCACGCACCCTCGACCTGGACATGCTGCTGTTCGGCGACCAGGTCATCGACGTGCCGCGCCTGAAAGTGCCGCACTACCATATGCAGGCCCGCCCCTTCGTGCTCTACCCGCTCGCCGAGCTGGTTCCCGAAAGCTTCCACCTTGCCGACGGCCGCCCCCTCGCGCAACTGCTCGAGGACTGCCCGTTCGTCGGCCTGGAACGCCTGTAAATCGGGCGTTTCAGACGGCGGTAACGCCAGTAACACCTACGCCGTAACAATGCGGTAACACGGCTGGTTGACTTCCCCCACCTCGCTCACGACTATAGGCGTCCCGCGGCGCCACTGTGCCGCAATCACCCATTTAGGCTCGGACGGATCTGTGCCCGAACATCACGACCGATGATGTGCCGCTCCGGAAGATGAATACACGCGTTGTACGCAGTTGTTGTTCACAGCGCCTGAACGAGGACTCCCCTACATGCCTGAAGTAACCCTGACCACCCTGCACGGCCTGAAGGCCAAGGGTGAAAAAATCACCATGCTGACCTGCTACGACGCGACCTTCGCCAAGGCAGCCAGCCAGGCCGGCGTGGAAGTGCTGCTGGTGGGCGACTCCCTGGGCATGGTCCTGCAGGGCCATGACAGCACCCTGCCCGTCACCAACCGTGACATGGCCTACCACACCGCCTGCGTCAAACGCGGCAACGATGGGGCGTTGATCCTCGCCGACCTGCCGTTCATGGCCCACGCCACACCCGAGCAGGCTTTCGCCAACGCCGCCGAACTGATGCGCGCTGGCGCCCACATGCTCAAGATCGAAGGCGCCGCCTGGCTGGGCGAGACCATCCGCCTGCTGGCCGAACGCGGCGTGCCGGTTTGCGCGCACATGGGCCTGACCCCGCAGACGGTCAACGTGCTGGGCGGCTACAAGGTCCAGGGGCGCCAGGAAGCCCAGGCACGGCAGATGCGCGCCGACGCCATCGCCCTGGAACAGTCCGGCGCGGCCATGCTGTTGCTCGAGTGCGTACCCAGCGAGCTGGCCGCGGAAATCTCCCAAGCCGTGAGCATTCCGGTGATCGGCATCGGTGCCGGCAGTGCCACTGATGGCCAGGTGCTGGTGCTGCACGACATGCTCGGGCTGTCGCTGAGCGGCCGCGTGCCGAAGTTCGTGAAGAACTTCATGGCCGGCCAGCCGGACATCCAGAGTGCCCTGGCCGCCTATGTCCGCGCGGTCAAGGAAGTCAGCTTCCCCGGCAGCGAACATGGGTTCAGCGCATGAATACCGTCAAGACCGTCCGTGAGCTGCGCGCCGCCGTGGCCCGCGCCCGCGGCGAAGGCAAGCGCATCGCCTTCGTGCCGACCATGGGCAACCTGCACAGCGGCCACGCCGCCCTGGTGACCAAGGCCGCCCAGCGCGCCGACTTCGTGGTCGCCAGCATCTTCGTCAACCCGTTGCAGTTCGGCGCCGGCGAAGACCTGGACAAGTACCCGCGCACCCTCGCCGCCGACCAGGAGAAACTGCTCCAGGCCGGCTGCCACCTGCTGTTCGCCCCGACCGTCGAGGAGATGTACCCCGATGGCATGACCGTGCAGACCCGCGTCAGCGTGCCGCAACTGTCCGAAGGGCTGTGCGGCGCCAGCCGTCCTGGCCACTTCGAAGGCGTGGCGACCGTGGTCAGCAAGCTGTTCAACATGGTCCAGCCGGACCTGGCCGTGTTCGGCGAGAAGGATTTCCAGCAACTGGCGGTGATCCGCGCCATGGTCCGCGACTTGAACATGCCGATCCAGATCATCGGCGAGCCGACTGTGCGCGCCGAGGATGGTCTGGCGCTGTCATCGCGCAATGGCTACCTGACAACAGAACAGCGTGCCGCCGCCCCGGCGCTGTACCGTGTGCTGAGCGCCATGGCCGACGCCTTGCGCCGCGGCCAGCGCGACTACGCGGCGCTGATTGCCGAGGGCCAGGCACAACTCGAAGCCGCTGGACTGCGTAAGGACTACCTGGAGGTACGCCACGCCGTCACCCTGCGCCCGGCGCAGGTCGATGACCGTGACCTGGTGGTGATCGCCGCAGCTTACCTGGGCAACACCCGGCTGATCGACAATCTCTATCTGCACCTCGAAGAGCAGACCGCCTGAGCTCGACGCGTGGGAGCGGCTCAACGTCGCCCCACGCGTGCCCTGGGTATCAGGCCAGTGACAATTTTTAATCCGCGCCGCCCGCCTCCCCCCATTCCCGCCTTGGCGCCAATGCCTATAATGTCCAGCTTGCAACCGGCAATGACTGCCGCTGTCCAAGCCTGACCATGCAACAAGGAAACCACCCGCAATGGCGTATTACCGTACCCCCCACGATGTGACGGCGCTGCCCGCCTGGCAGGCGCTCCAGCAACACCGCGACGCCATGCAGGGCTTCAGCATGCGCGAAGCCTTCGCCGCCGACGGCAAGCGCTTCGACCAGTTCTCCTTGAGCAGCTGCGGCCTGTTTCTCGACTACTCGAAGAACCTGATCACCGAGCAGACCCGAGACCTGCTGGTCAACCTGGCCAAGGAAGTCGACCTGGAAGCAGCCATCAAGTCGATGTTCAGCGGCGAGATCATCAACGCCTCCGAAGGCCGCCCGGTGCTGCACACCGCCCTGCGCCGCCCGGTCGGCGACAAGCTCAGCGTGAACGGCGTCAACGTGATGCCTGAAGTGCACAAGGTGCTCAACCAGATCACCGAACTGGTCGGGCGCATCCACGACGGCCTGTGGCGCGGCTACAGCGAGAAGCCGATCACCGACGTGGTCAACATCGGCATCGGCGGCTCGTTCCTTGGCCCCGAGCTGGTCTCCGAGGCTCTGCTGCCCTACGCCCAGCGCGGCGTGCGCTGCCACTACCTGGCAAACATCGACGGTAGCGAGTTCCATGAACTGTCGGCCAACCTGCGCGCCGAGACCACCCTGTTCATCGTGTCGTCGAAGTCGTTCAACACCCTCGAAACCCTGAAGAACGCCATGGCCGCGCGTACCTGGTACCTGGCCCAGGGCGGATCGGAAGCCGAGCTGTACCGCCACTTCATCGCCGTGTCGAGCAACAAGGCCGCGGCCGTGGCCTTCGGCATCCGCGAAGAGAACATCTTCCCGATGTGGGACTGGGTCGGCGGGCGTTACTCGCTGTGGTCGGCCATCGGCCTGCCGATCGCCCTGGCCATCGGCACCGCCAACTTCAAGGAGCTGCTGTCCGGCGCCTACACCATGGACCAGCACTTCCAGACCGCGCCGTTCGAGAAGAACATGCCGGTGCTGCTGGCCTTGCTGGGCGTGTGGTACGGCAACTTCTGGGGCGCCCGCAGCCACGCGATCCTGCCGTACGACCACTACCTGCGCAACATCACCAAGCACCTGCAGCAGCTGGACATGGAGTCCAACGGCAAGAGCGTGCTGACCGATGGCACGCCGGTGCAGACCGAAACCGGCCCGGTGATCTGGGGCGGCGTCGGCTGCAACGGCCAGCACGCCTACCACCAGCTGCTGCACCAGGGCACCCAGCTGATCCCGGCCGACTTCATCGTGCCGGTGGTGAGCTTCAACCCGGTGGCCGACCATCACCAGTGGCTGTACGCCAACTGCCTGTCGCAGAGCCAGGCGCTGATGCTCGGCAAGACCCGCGAGGAAGCCGAGGCCGAACTGCGCGCCAAGGGCCTGAACCAGGACGACATCGCCAAGCTGGCGCCGCACAAGGTGATCCCGGGCAACCGCCCGAGCAACACCTTGGTGGTCGAGCGCATCAGCCCGCGCCGCCTTGGCGCGCTGGTGGCAATGTACGAACACAAGGTGTTCGTGCAGAGCGTGGTCTGGGGCATCAACGCCTTCGACCAGTGGGGCGTGGAGCTGGGCAAGGAACTGGGCAAGGGCGTGTACCAGCGCCTGGTCGGCGCCCAGGAAGACAGCGCCGAGGATGGCTCGACCCAGGGCCTGATCAACTACTTCCGCGGACGTCACCGCGGCTGATCGACCTGTAGCCGTCAATTGCGGGGCAAATCGCATCGGTGCGCCGATGCGGCTTGCCCCGCGATGCTTTCCGCCCGGGAACACCCCCACCTTCTACACTGTCCATCGAATAGCCGTTGCAGTCCCTCGCCCCTAACAAGAGCAGGACCACCCGCCATGTTCGATATCCGCGACTATCCCGAGGCCTTGGCCGTCAGCCAGGCCGCCACACTCTCCGACGCCGACTACCGCCGCCTCTATCGCCAGTCGGTGGACGACCCCGACACCTTCTGGGCCGAGCAGGCCAAGCGCCTGGACTGGATCAAGCCCTGGTCGAGCGTGCAGCAATGCGACCTGAAGACCGGCACGGCGCGCTGGTTCGACGGCGCCCAGCTGAATGTCAGCCATAACTGCATCGATCGCCACCTGGCCAAGCGCGGCGAACAGACCGCCCTGCTCTGGGAGGGCGACGATCCCAAGGACAGCAAGGCCATCAGCTACCGCGAGCTGCACCGCCAGGTGTGCCGGCTGGCCAATGCCCTGAAAGCCCGGGGTGTGAACAAAGGCGACCGAGTGTGCATCTACATGCCGATGATCCCCGAGGCCGCCTACGCGATGCTCGCCTGCACCCGCATCGGCGCCATTCACTCGGTGGTGTTTGGCGGTTTCTCCCCCGATGCCCTGCGCGACCGCATCCTTGACGCCGATTGCCGTACCGTGATCACTGCCGACGAAGGGGTGCGCGGCGGCAAGCGCATACCGCTCAAGCAGAATGTCGACAAGGCGCTGGCCAGCTGCCCGGCCGTCAGCAGCGTGCTCGTGGTCAAGCGCACCGGCGGTGACGTCGGCTGGAGCGAAGGCCGTGACCTCTGGTACCACGAGGCAACGGCAAAGGCCGACGACGACTGTCCGCCCGAACCGATGAGCGCCGAGGACCCGCTGTTCATCCTCTACACCTCCGGCAGCACCGGCAAACCCAAGGGCGTGCTGCACACAACCGCCGGCTACCTGCTACAGGCGACGATGACCTTCAAGGTGGCGTTCGACTACCGCGACGGCGAGGTGTTCTGGTGCACCGCCGACGTCGGCTGGGTCACCGGCCACAGCTATATCGTCTATGGCCCGCTGGCCAACGGCGCGATCTCGCTGATGTTCGAAGGCGTGCCCAACTACCCCGACACCTCGCGTTTCTGGCAGGTGGTGGACAAGCACCAGGTGAACATCTTCTACACCGCGCCCACCGCGTTGCGGGCCCTGATGCGTGAAGGCTCCGGCCCGCTGCAGGGCACATCGCGCCAGAGCCTGCGCCTGCTCGGCAGCGTCGGCGAGCCGATAAACCCGGAGGCCTGGGAATGGTACTTCGAGGCGGTCGGGCAGAAACGCTGCCCCATCGTCGACACCTGGTGGCAGACCGAGACCGGCGGCATCATGCTCACGCCCCTTCCCGGCACACAGAGGCTCAAGCCCGGTTGCGCCACCCAACCGATGTTCGGCGTGCAGCCGGTGCTGCTGGATGAAAAAGGCAAGCTCATCGAGGGGCCAGGCGCCGGCCTGCTGGCGATCAAGGCCAGCTGGCCCGGGCAGATCCGCAGCGTCTACGGCGATCACCAGCGCATGGTCGACACCTACTTCAAGCCCATGCCCGGCTATTACTTCACCGGCGACGGCGCCCGCCGCGACGCCGATGGCGACTACTGGATCACCGGGCGCATCGACGATGTGATCAATGTCTCCGGCCACCGTATCGGTACCGCCGAGGTGGAGAGCGCGCTGGTGCTGCACGACAGCGTCGCCGAAGCCGCGGTGGTCGGTTATCCCCATGACCTCAAGGGCCAGGGCGTCTATGCCTTCGTCACCCCCATGAACGGCATAGAACCGGATGATGCGCTCAAGGCCGAACTGCTGGCCCTGGTCAGCAAGGAAATCGGCAGCTTCGCCAAGCCCGAGCTGATCCAGTGGGCGCCCGCTCTGCCCAAGACCCGTTCGGGCAAGATCATGCGGCGCATCCTGCGCAAGATCGCCTGCAACGAACTGGACAACCTGGGGGATACATCCACCCTCGCCGACCCCAGCGTGGTCCAGGGGCTGATAGACAAACGTCTCAACCAGTAGAACCCTCGGGGCGGCCACCGCCGCCCCGATCATCGTTTACCGCATTGACATATCGGTAAATCCCGATATTATCGCGCCATGGAACTGCTCGACATATTCAAGGCACTCTCGAACCGTACCCGTCTCGAGATCCTCAAAGGCCTGAAAGACCCGGTGAAACACTTTCCTCCCCAGGACGAAGGTGACGTTCATACGGTGGGCGTCTGTGTGAGCAGCATCCAGGAAGGCGTGGGGCTATCGCAGTCGACGGTATCCGACTACCTGGCCACCCTGCAGCGCGCAGGCCTGGTCGAAGTCCGGCGCATTGGCCAGTGGACCTATTACAAGCGTAACGAAGCCGCCATCAGCGCGCTCGCCGAGCTGATCGGGAGTGAGTTGTAGGTTTTTACTTTTACCTCTATATATCGACTTTTCTCGATATCCCGTTTTACCGAACTCAAGAGGCAACAACTGCGGCATCTGGCAGGTGCCGAGGCATAGACCAGCATCTTCATTCCACTTCATACATCGATATTTCCCGATATCCCTTTTTACCGAAGCGAGGAAACACCATGAAAGCGTTGATACTGGATTCCTTTGGCGGCACGGACGCATTCGCCTATCGCGATGTCGCCAAACCGGTGCCGCAGGCCGGACAGGTACTGGTCCGGGTGCATGCCACCTCCATCAACCCGCTGGATTACCAGGTCCGGCGTGGCGACTACCCCGACCTGGTGCCTCTCCCTGCCATTACCGGGCACGACGTGTCCGGCGTCGTCGAAGCCGTCGGGCCGGGTGTGACCGCGTTCAGGCCGGGCGACGAGGTTTGGTACACACCGCAGATCTTCGACGGGGCGGGCAGCTATGCCGAGTACCACGTCGCCGCCGAAGGCATTGTCGGCCTGAAGCCGCCTTCGCTAAGCCATCTGGAGGCGGCCAGCCTGAGCCTGGTCGGCGGCACGGCCTGGGAGGCCCTGGTAGTGCGTGCGGCGCTCAGGGTGGGCGAGCGCATCCTGATTCACGGCGGCGCAGGTGGTGTCGGCCACGTGGCGATCCAGCTGGCCAAGGCCATGGGCGCCAGGGTGTTCACCACCGTGCGCGAGGCCAACGCCGAATTTGTGCGGCAAATGGGCGCGGACGTGGTCATCGATTATGAGCATCAGGATTATGTCGAGGTCGTCCTGCGGGAAACCGGGGGCCAAGGTGTCGACGTGGTCTTCGACACCATTGGTGGCGATACCCTGGCACGCAGCCCAGACGTCCTGGCGCAACTGGGGCGCGTGGTGTCGATCGTGGACATCGCGCAACCGCAGAACCTGATCCAGGCCTGGGGCCGCAACGCGAGTTACCACTTCGTCTTCACCCGGCAACACCGCGGCAAGCTCGACGAGTTGAGCGCGCTGGTCGAGCGCGGGCAACTGAAGCCACACGTGGGCGCCGTCTACCCCCTCGCTGAGGTTCCCCTCGCCCATGCCCGGCTGCAAAGCGCCAACAATGGCCTGCAAGGAAAGATCGCCATTGCGGTCGCGCCCATGGCCGATCTCGCCAGCGTTTGAGGCGCCTGCCACCCTTCTCGACTTCAAGGACCGCCATGATCTACGAAATCGCCCTGCTTCCCGTACGCCCAACCCACGTCGACGACTTCCGGCACGCGTTCGCCGAGGTCGCCCCTTTGCTCAGCCGAGCCAAGGGTCACGTCAGCCATATGCTCGCGCAAGGGGTCGAGAGCCCCCATCAATTCAACCTGATCGTGCAATGGCAAACACTCGAGGACCACGCGCCGGGTTTCGAGGCCAGTGAAGACCATCAGGTCTTCATGGCCCGGCTGACACCATATTTTTCCGAGGAGCCTACGGTTTATCATGTGCAGGGCGGCGCGTTCGAAACGAATGCGCCCACCAGCCCGGGCAGTGCCCGACTGGACGACAATTGCCCAACCTCATAGAAGGCCGCCATGGCGGCCAGCACAGGTCGCCATGGAAGCCTTGCGTCGCCGCATCGAAACCCAAGTCATGAGCCTCACCGGGCTGGCCCTAGGCCAGCTCGACCTGGAGTCGCCCAAGGGCGATCCCGGCCTGTTTGGCCCACAGAGCATCAGCTGGCAGGTACATGGCGACTTTCCCAGCATGCTGGTGGGCGGCATCAGCGCGCTGATGCTGCAACTGCTGCATCCGCTGGCCCTGGCCGGGGTCTGGGACCATTCGAACTTTCGTCAGGACCTGCTCGGCCGCCTGCGGCGCACCAGCCAGTTCATCTCCGGCACCACCTTCGGTTCGACCCGTGATGCCGAGTGGCTGATCGACAAGGTCCGCACCATCCACCTCAAGGTGGTCGGCACCGCCGCCGATGGCCGCCCCTACGCCGCCAGCGACCCCGACCTGCTGACCTGGGTGCATGTGGCTGAAGTCAGCAGCTTCCTCGCCGCCCACCTGCGCTACCGCAATCCTGGCCTGGCGCGTAGCGCGCAGGACGCCTACTACAACGAGATAGCCCTGATCGCCGAGCGCCTGGGCGCGCGCGACGTGCCCCGCTCCTGTGCCGAGGTGGATGCCTACCTGCAGCGCATGCGCCCGCAGTTGCGGTGCGATGCGCGCAGCCTCGAGGTGGTCGATATCCTGCTCAAGGCCCCGTCCCCCAGCCGTCTGGCCGAACCAGTAGGCAAGCTGATGCTCAAGGCCGGCATCGACCTGTTGCCGGACTGGGCCAGCGCAATGCTCGGCCTGCACCAGGGCGCGGTAGAGCGGCACATGATCCGCCTGGGCCTGAGCAACACCGCGCCAGTGCTGCGCTGGGCCATGCGCAATGGCTCGGCCCAGCGCGCCAGGCGGCGCATGGGCGTCGAATGAGGTATTTTGGTCCGTTCATCGGAACCGATTTAACGTGCCATACTCCAAGCACTCCAGCCTGATACAGACGAAGCGACACATGCCCAAAGGATTGACCCGCGCCCTCGGCGCACTCGTGGCCCTCGTGGCCCTGTACAGCCTGCTCGGCTTTTTCATTCTCCCCGGCATCGCCCTGCGCATCGCCAACCAGCAATTGGCGCAGTACGCCACGGTGCCGGCACACCTGCAGCGCATCGAGCTCAATCCGTTCAGCCTCGAGCTGACCCTGTGGGGCCTGCAGATCGGCGAGCCAGGCAAGGAGCAGGTCGGCTTCGAGCGCCTCTACGCCAACCTGTCCCTCGACAGCCTGTGGACCAAGGCCGTGCGCCTGGACGCGGTGGAGCTGGACAAGCCGCGCACCGAGCTGCTGTTCGCCAAGGACGGCAGCCTCAACCTGGCCCAGCTGTTCAAGCTCCCGCCCAGCGAGCCCAAGGCCGAGGAACCGCCAAGCGACCCGTTCCCGCTGCGCATCGCCAGCATCAAGCTGAGCGAGGGCTACCTGCACTTCCAGGACCTGCGCCCGAGCGAGCCGATCGAGTTTCTCTACGACTCGATGAACCTGGAACTCAAGAACCTCAGCACCCTCCCCGACGACAACGCCGACATGACCCTGGTGGCCAACGGCCCGGCGGGTGGGCGCATCGACTGGACCGGCACTCTCAGCCTGACGCCGATCGCTTCCGAGGGCACGCTGAAAGTCACCGACGGCAAGATGAAGCTCTTCTGGCCTTACGTGCGCGACGCCGTGCCGCTGGTGCTGGAAGACGGCATGGTCAGTCTCGACACCCACTACAAGCTCAACCTTTCCAAGGAAACCGAACTGCTGCTGGACAACACTTCGGTGCGGGTCGCGCCCTTCGCCATAAAGGCCCCGGATGGTCGCCCACTGGCGCGCCTGGCCAGCCTGGAGGTGAGTGAAACCTCCATCGACCTGGCCAAGCAACTGGTAACCATCGGCAAGATCCGCAGCGACAAGCTGGAAACCTGGGCAGCCCTGGAGAAGGACGGCCAGCTCGACTGGCAGAAGCTGTTCGCCAGCCAGCCGGCCAAGGCCACGCCAAAGGAAAAGGCCGAGCCCGCCGCCGCCGAGCCAACCCCGGAAGAACAGGCTGCCAAAGAGCCGAGCAAGCCCTGGCAGGTCCTGCTCAAGGACGTGCAGGCGCGCAACTACATGGTCCACCTGGCAGACCGTAGCCAGAAAGAGCCCGTGGCCCTGGATGTCGGCCCGCTCAACCTCGACCTGCAGAATTTCGACAGCCTCAACCAGTCGCCCTTCACCCTCAAGCTCGACACTGGCGTGGGCAAGCAGGGCAAGCTGCAGGCCGCAGGCCAGGTCAACCTGGCACCGGTCTCGGCCAAGCTCGACGTTGCCACCCGCGATATAGACCTGCGGGTGGCGCAGGCCTACATCAGCCCGTTCATCCGCCTGGAACTGCGCAGCGGCATGCTTTCCAGCGACCTCAAGGTCGATCTGAAGAGTACCGAGCCACTGGCCTTCAGCATTACCGGCAAGGCCCAGGCCAACCAGTTGCATACACTGGACACCATCAAGAACCGCGACTTCGTCAAATGGCAGCAGGTCAACGTCGATGGCCTGTCGTACGTGCACGGCGACGCCCTGTCCATCGACAAGGTGACACTGCTGCAGCCCTACGCACGCTTTATCATCAACGAAGACCGCACCACCAACGTCGACGACCTGCTGATCCCGCAACCCGCTGACAAGCCTGCCACGGCCCCGAGCAAGCCCGCCGCTGCCGGTAGCGGCAAGGAACTGGGCATCCGCATCGGCCAGATCAGCATCAACGACGGCTCGGCCAACTTCGCCGACCTGACCCTGACGCCTAACTTCGCCACCGCGGTACAGCAGCTCAACGGCCAGATCGGCACCATCGACAACCGCAAGCCGCTCCCGGCCAAGGTCGATATCAAAGGCAAGGTGGACCGTTACGCGCCTGTGACCATCAAGGGTGCGCTCAACCCGTTCAACCCACTGGCCAGCCTCGACATTGCCACCAGCTTCAAGCGTGTCGAGCTGACAACCCTGACGCCCTACTCCGGCAAGTTCGCCGGTATGCGCATCCGCAAGGGCCGGTTGAACCTCGATCTGCATTACCTGATCACCAACGGCCAGCTCAAGGCCGAGAACAAGGTGGTGATCGAGCAACTGCAGCTGGGCGAGAAGGTCGACAGCCCGGATGCCGTGGACCTGCCGATCCGCCTGGCGGTGGCCTTGCTCAAGGATACCGAAGGCAGGATTTCCATCGAGCTGCCGGTGTCGGGCGACCTCAACAACCCACAGTTCAGCGTGATGCCGATCGTCTGGCAGACCCTGCGCAACCTGGTGCTGCGCGCGGCGCAGGCGCCGTTCAAGCTGCTTGGCGGGCTGGTCGCCGGTGGCGGCGCGGAAGATCTGGGCAATGTCTCGTTCGCGCCGGGCTCCAGCGACCTCACCCCCGACGTGCAAACATCCCTGGACAAGCTCGCCTCGGCCCTCAAGGAACGCCCCGAGCTGCGCCTGGAAATCGAAGGCACGGCGGCCCAGAGCAGTGACGGCCCGTTGATCGCCCAGCAGCGCCTGGAGCGTGAATACCAGGCCACCTGGTACAAGATCCTCCAGCGTCGGGGCGACAAGGTGCCGGCCAATGCTTCGCTGCTGGTGGTGGACGACAGCGACAAGCCGGCGATGCTCGAGGGCATCTACCGTACCCGCCTGAAACAGCAGCCCCCGGCTGAATGGCAGGACCTGGGCCGTGACGAGCGCAGCGCCAAGCTGCGCGAGGCGGTCATCAAGTCTTGGGCGGAAAGCGCCGTGTTGCTGCGCAACCTGGGCCAGGAGCGGGCCAGCAGCATCAAGGACTACCTGGTGGACAAGGGCCAGCTGGAAGATGACCGCGTGTACTTCATCGACACCAACCTCGGCCAGGCCGAGAGCGATGGCCGCGTGGTGACGCCGATGCACCTGGATGCCGAGTAAACCTTCTCCACCGAGTCGCCCTCATCGCCGGCAAGCCGGCTCCCACAGATACAGCACCGGACCTCTGTGGGAGCCGGCTTGCCGGCGATGAGGCCAGCGCAGGCGATCAATACCATCAGGCCAGCCGCTGCCCCGATACCGCCGGGTGATACAGCGGCTGCACCTTGTTCCCCGCCGGGTCCAGCAAATGGAAGCTGCGCGCGCCATCGCCGTGATTGAACGGGCGGTCCAGCAGCGTCACGCCATGGGCCTTGAAGTACTGGTACCAGGCTTCCAACTCCTCCACGCTGTCGACGATGAAACCATAGTGATCCAGGGTCTGCAGCCCGTTGGCCGCGCCTGCGCCGCGCCCGAGCGACAGGTTGTCGTTGCCGCAGGTGAGGTAGACCAGGTCTTCGTTGGCACGGTTGAGCACCTCCATGCCCAGCACATCCACGTAGAAGCGCTCGCACTCCTCCAGGTTGGGGACCAGCAGGGCGATGTGCCGCAGGCCATTAAGACGGCCTGGGCGGGCAGGTAGATCGGACATGAGCGCGGCTCCTTTTTTGTATACAATTCATAATAGAATTTAAAACAAAAGGAACGTCATGTGTACTGCCTATTTATCAAGACGCGCGTGAAACCCGGCACCGCCGATGCCTTCCTGGCAGCCATCAATGCCAACGCCGCAGCGTCGGTCGCCACCGAGCCGGGTTGCCTGGTATTCGATGTCTCGCAGGATCGGGAGAATGCCGATGTCATCTACCTGTACGAGATCTACCAGGACGATGAGGCGTACGAGGTGCATACCCGGACCGCGCATTTTCGGGACAGCCGCCCCTTGGTGGAGCCGCTGATCGAAGAGCAGGTGTGTTTCGAGAGCGATGTGATCGCCCGGAACCCGGTGAACTGAAGCCGCTTTCCTGAATGCCAATAGAAAAGCCCCGGCGATTGCCGGGGCTTTTGCTTGAAGGGGTGGCCAAATCCTTTTGGCCGACGGGACAATCCTTATTCGGCTTTCAGGCCATCAGCCGAGACGGCCTGTACGCCCTTGATCTTCTTGGCGATGGCAACCGCCATTTCCTTCTGCGCATCGGTAATGGCCACGTCCGAGGACAGGGACACTACGCCTTTGTTGGTTTCAACCTTGATGTCACTGCCCGGCACGCCTTTCTCGGTCATCAGGTCAGCCTTCACCTTGGTGGTGATCCAGGTGTCGGAAGTGGCTTCCTTGGCTTTGGTCACCTCACCGGCCGCAAGCGTCATCGGGGCCTGGGTGGACTGGGCAGCGAAAGCCGCATTAGCCATGGTCAGGGTCAGAGCGGTAGCAGTAGCGGCAGCAATGGCGAACTTCTTCATGTGGGTCACTCCTGTTTTTTCGAAAGGTCTGCGCCTTGGTTCCTGGCGTCAGGTAGGAAGGTAGTTGCAGGGGCTGTGCCAGTTTTAGAACGCCCTATAAAACCTTTAAAATCAATGAGTTAAGCAAATCGAAAAGAAGCCGTTACCGTGCATTTTGCAATCCCCGTAAAAAAGCCACGTGCAAGATGCATGCTCTCAACTATTTTGTGGCAGGCATAAAAAAAGGACCCCGAAGGGTCCTTCCTTTAGCCTCGAAAGGCTTAGACGCCCGATGCCTTGGCAGCGGCAACGTCCTTGATCGACAGCTTGATACGGCCGCGGTTGTCCACGTCCAGTACCAGTACTTCGACTTCCTGGCCTTCTTTCAGCACGTCGGTGACCTTCTCGACGCGAGCATCGCTCAGCATGGAGATGTGCACCAGGCCGTCCTTGCCCGGCAGGATGTTGACGAAGGCACCGAAGTCAACGATGCGCTCGACCTTGCCGACGTAGATCTTGCCGATCTCGGCTTCGGCGGTGATGCCCAGGATGCGCTGCTTGGCAGCGTCCGCGGCTTCCTTGGTTTCGCCGAAGATCTTGATCGAGCCGTCGTCTTCGATGTCGATCGAAGCCTTGGTCTCTTCGCAGATGGCGCGAATGGTGGCGCCGCCTTTGCCGATGACGTCACGGATCTTGTCGGTGTCGATCTTCATCGCGATCATGGTCGGCGCGTTGGCCGACAGCTCGGTACGCGACTCGCCGATGATCTGGTTCATCTGGCCGAGGATGTTCAGGCGCGCTTCCAGGGCCTGGCCCAGGGCGATTTCCATGATCTCTTCGGTGATGCCGTTGATCTTGATGTCCATCTGCAGCGCGGTGACGCCTTTGGCGGTACCGGCTACCTTGAAGTCCATGTCGCCGAGGTGGTCTTCGTCACCCAGGATGTCGGTCAGTACGGCGAACTTCTCGCCTTCCTTGACCAGGCCCATGGCGATACCGGCAACCGGCGCCTTCATCGGCACGCCCGCGTCCATCAGCGCCAGGGAGGCACCGCAGACCGAAGCCATGGAGCTGGAGCCGTTCGACTCGGTGATTTCCGATACCACGCGGATGGTGTACGGGAACACGTCAGCGGCCGGCAGCATGGCCTGTACCGAACGACGGGCCAGACGGCCGTGGCCGATTTCACGACGGCCAGCACCGCCCATGCGACCACACTCACCTACCGAGAACGGCGGGAAGTTGTAGTGCAGCATGAAGGGGTCTTTCTTCTCGCCTTCGAGGGTGTCCAGCAGCTGGGCGTCACGGGCGGTACCCAGGGTCGCGACGACCAGGGCCTGGGTTTCGCCACGGGTGAACAGGGCCGAACCGTGGGTCTTCGGCAGAACGCCGACTTCGATGTTCAGCGGGCGCACGGTCTTGGTGTCGCGACCGTCGATACGTGGCTTGCCGTTGACGATGTTTTCGCGAACGGTGCGGTATTCGATCTCGCCGAAGATGTCTTTGACTTCACCAGCCGATGGCTGGCCTTCTTCACCGGAGAACTTGGCGATCGCCTGATCGCGCAGCTCGCCCAGGCGCGCGTAGCGGTCGGCCTTGACGGTGATGGTGTAGCCCTGCGACACCGCTTCGCCGAACTCGGCGCGGATGGCGTTGAACAGTTCGGTGTTGGCAACGGCAGGTTTCCAGTCCCAGGTCGGCTTGGCGGCTTCGGCAGCCAGCTCTTTGACAGCCTTGATCACGGCCTGGAACTCGTCGTGGGCGAACAGCACGGCGCCCAGCATCTGGTCTTCGGTCAGCTCTTTGGCTTCCGATTCAACCATCAGTACGGCCGACTCGGTACCGGCAACGACCATGTCCAGGCTCGAGGCGGCCTGCTGCTCGTAGGTCGGGTTCAGCAGGTAGCCGGTGCTTTCGTGGAAGGCAACGCGGGCGGCGCCGATCGGGCCTTCGAACGGAATGCCCGAGATGGCCAGGGCAGCCGAGGTACCGATCATCGCAGCGATGTCCGGATCGGTCTTCTTGCTGGTGGAAACCACGGTGCAGACAACCTGCACTTCGTTCATGAAACCTTCAGGGAACAGCGGGCGGATCGGGCGGTCGATCAGGCGCGAAGTCAGGGTTTCTTTTTCGGATGGGCGGCCTTCACGCTTGAAGAAACCACCTGGGATCTTGCCAGCGGCGTAGGTCTTTTCCTGGTAGTGCACGGACAGCGGGAAGAAGCCCTTGCTCGGATCGGCATGCTTGGCACCGACCACGGTCACCAGCACGGTGACATCGTTGTCGACGGTGACCAGCACGGCGCCGGTGGCCTGACGGGCAATGCGGCCCGTTTCGAGGGTAACGGTCGATTGACCGAACTGGAATTGCTTGATTACCGGGTTCACGGTTTCCTACCTTTTTCAGTGGCTCTTGGGGGAACTGGTTCTTGCGAATTCTTGGGCAGAACGGGGAATCGGCCCCATTGACCGTCCAGATACAACACGAGGCTGGGAGCCTGGCGCCGGGCGGATAAACCGCTCGGCACACCAGGCTGCCAACCTCGCAGATCGCGCGGCGTGTCCGACGGCGACGCTGGCAGGCAGCGTTGCCGAAGAATGCGACACACCATGCAACACCACTGGCCAGGCCGCTATTAGCGACGCAGGCCCAGGCGACCGATCAGGGCGCTGTAACGAGTGGTGTCTTTACCCTTCAGGTAATCCAGCAGCTTACGACGCTGGTTGACCATACGGATCAGACCACGACGGGAGTGGTGGTCTTTTTCGTTGGCCTTGAAGTGGCCTTGCAGCTTGTTGATGTTGAAGGTCAGCAGGGCAACCTGTACTTCCGGGCTACCGGTGTCGCCGGCGGCTTGCTGATAGTCTGCAACGATCTGAGCTTTTTCTTCGACGCTGAGGGCCATTTGGCTTCTCCTGATAAACGGATCCCGCAAGCGGGGTCCAATAGGCCAGGGACTGGATCCCTGTATTAATAAAAAGAGTAATGACCGTGCCTACTGACAGCCATCCTCGAATCCGCAGGGCAAAGCGTTGACCTCGCCCTGTGGTATCGGTCATTCCGACCGAATCAGTCGACGCGGCGCAATGCGCCCGTCTTCGCTCACCTCACCGATACCGATGAAGCGGGCATTGTGATCCTGTACGCGGACCATGCCGAATTGCGGCGCGTCCGGCGCACGTACTGCCTGGCCATGTAGCCAATAGAACGCGCTGTGCTCGGACAATACCACCAATGGCCAGTCCTGCAAGCCGCTGTCCGAGGGCATCAGGAAGCGATCGAGCGCTTCGTTGCCACCTTCGGCGTGAGCCTGTTCCAGCTCTTCGAGCGTGACAGTCTGGGCCAGCTCGAAGGGGCCGGCCTGGGTGCGGCGTAGCTCGGCGACGTAGGCACCACAGCCCAACGCCTCGCCCATATCCTCCACCAGGGTGCGGATATAGGTGCCCTTGCTGCAGCCAACCGACAGGCGTGCCCGGGTGCCTTCGCACTCCAGCAGGTCCAGCCGGCCAATAGTAACAGAACGCGCCTCGCGCTCCACTACCTCTCCTGCGCGCGCCAGTTTGTACAGCGGCTGGCCGTCGCGTTTGAGGGCCGAGTACATCGGCGGCACCTGCTGGATTTCACCGCGAAAACGCGGGATGACCGCTTCGATGTCGGCGCGACCAACGGTCACGTCGCGGGTCTTCAGCACTTCGCCTTCGGCGTCCCCGGTGGTGGTGGTCTGGCCCATCTGCATCACTGTCTCGTAGCCCTTGTCGGAATCGAGCAGGTACTGCGAGAACTTGGTGGCCTCGCCAAAGCACAGCGGCAGCACGCCGGTGGCCAGCGGGTCGAGGCTGCCGGTGTGGCCGGCCTTCTCGGCGTTGAGCAGCCAGCGGACCTTCTGCAGGGCAGCGTTGGAGGTGAACCCCAGCGGCTTGTCGAGCAGGATGATGCCGCTGACGTTGCGGCGGATACGTTTGACCTGGGCCACCGCTTACTCCTTGGTGTCCGGCGCGTCGGCATCCTGGTGCTGGCGGTCTTCGGCCACCGCACGTTCGATCAGTGCCGACAGATGCACACCGCGGCTCACGCTTTCATCGAAGTGGAAATGCAGCTGCGGCACACTGCGCAGTTGCATCGAGCGCCCCAGGTGCAGACGCAGGAAGCTGGCGGCGCTGTTCAAGGCCTTGAGCGACTGCTTGACGGCGTCCGGGGTTTCTTCGCCCATGACGGTGATGAACACCTTGGCATGGCCGAGGTCACGGCTGACGTCGACGGCGGTGATGGTCACCAGGCCGACACGCGGGTCTTTGACTTCACGGCGGATCAGTTCTGCAAGCTCACGCTGCATCTGATCACCGATACGTTGGGTACGGCTGTATTCTTTTGCCATTCTTGCTACCTGTATCTTAAAGCGGCAAACGCCCGGTCAAGCTCGAAGCCTGACCGGGCGCTACCTTCAGAGGTTCAGGCAACCGCCCTGGGGCGGGGCCTGCACCACGCTCGGCCCTTACAGGGTACGAGCCACCTGGACTTTCTCGAACACTTCGATCTTGTCGCCGACCTTGACGTCGTTGTAGCTCTTGACGCCAATACCGCACTCCATGCCGTTGCGTACTTCGGACGCATCGTCCTTGAAGCGACGCAGCGACTCCAGCTCGCCTTCGAAGATCACCACGTCGTCGCGCAGAACGCGGATCGGACGGTTGCGGTACACGGTACCCTCGATGACCATACAGCCAGCGATGGCGCCGAACTTCGGCGAACGGAACACGTCACGGACTTCGGCGACACCCAGGATGTTCTCGCGAACATCGCTGCCGAGCATGCCGGTCAGGGCTTTCTTGACGTCTTCGATGATGTCGTAGATCACGTTGTAGTAACGCATATCCAGACCTTCCTGCTCGACGATCTTGCGCGCGCCGGCATCGGCACGCACGTTGAAGCCGAACAGTACAGCGTTGGACGCCAGCGCCAGGTTGGCGTCGCTTTCGGTGATACCACCGACGCCGCCACCGATGACGCGAACCTGAACTTCGTCGTTGCCCAGGCCGCCGAGCGAACCTTGCAGCGCCTCGAGGGAACCGCGCACGTCGGTCTTGAGGACGATGTTGAGGGTTTTCTTCTCTTCCTGACCCATGGTCTCGAAGATGTTTTCCAGCTTGCCGGCGTGAGCACGGGCCAGCTTGACCTCACGGAACTTGCCTTGACGGAACAGCGCAACTTCACGCGCTTTCTTCTCGTCGGCAACCACCGACATCTCTTCGCCGGCATCCGGCGTACCGTCCAGGCCGAGGATCTCGACCGGGATCGACGGGCCGGCTTCCTTCACAGGCTTGCCGTTCTCGTCGAGCATGGCACGCACGCGGCCATAGTTGGAGCCGACCAGGACCATGTCGCCCTGACGCAGGGTGCCGTCCTGAACCAGGATGGTCGCCACCGGGCCACGGCCCTTGTCCAGACGCGATTCGACCACGACACCACGACCAGGGGCGGTCGGGGTAGCCTTGAGTTCGAGAATCTCGGCCTGCAACAGGACAGCTTCGAGCAACTCGTCGACGCCGGTACCCATCTTCGCCGATACCTTGACGAACGGGGTATCACCACCCCACTCCTCGGAGGTCACGCCTTCGACGGACAGCTCGTTACGGATGCGGTCGAGGTCTGCACCTGGCTTGTCGATCTTGTTCACTGCAACGACCAGCGGTACGCCAGCTGCCTTGGCATGCTGTACGGCTTCGCGGGTCTGTGGCATCACACCGTCGTCCGCCGCCACCACCAGGATGACGATGTCGGTCGCCTTGGCACCACGGGCGCGCATTTGCGTGAACGCAGCGTGGCCAGGGGTGTCGAGGAAGGTGACCATGCCACGGTCGGTTTCGACGTGGTAGGCACCGATGTGCTGGGTGATACCACCGGCCTCGCCAGCAGCAACCTTGGCACGACGGATGTAGTCGAGCAGCGAGGTCTTGCCGTGGTCGACGTGGCCCATGACGGTCACGACCGGCGCGCGCGAGGTGGTCTCGCCTTCGAACTTCAGCGATTCGGCCAGGGAGTCTTCCAGGGCAGTGTCGCTGATCAGGGTGACCTTGTGGCCCAGCTCTTCTGCTACCAGCTGAGCGGTTTCCTGGTCGAGCACCTGGTTGATGGTGACCGGAGTCCCCATCTTGAACATGAACTTGACCACTTCAGCGCCCTTGACGGACATCTGGTTGGCCAGATCGGAGACAGTGATGGTCTCGCCGATCGCCACGTCACGGATAACCGGGCCAGTCGGGCTCTGGAAGCCATGCGCATTGCGCTTCTTGCCTTTGCCCTTGCCACCGCGACGACGGAAACCATCGCTTTCTTCATCGGTGGTACGCGGCGCGGCGCGCGGAGTCGGAGCCTTTTCCTTCTCCTTGACCTTGACCTTGACCGACATGCGCGGCGCTTCGCCACGGCCGGCGGTAGCTTGGCCACCACCGCGACGATCGTCATCACGGGTGCGGCTTTCGTTACGACGGGTCTCGTCCTTCTTGCGCTCGGCAGCACGCGCAGCGGCGTCTTCGGACACCGGTGCGTTGGCCACTACCGGGGCAGCAGCAGGTTCAGCCTTGGCCACTGGCGCAACGGCCGGAGTTTCAGCGGCCTGACGGCGTGCCTGCTCCTCGTTACGCTGGCGAACTTCGGCTTCAATTTTGTCGCGGGCTGCGTTTTCAGCCGCACGGCGCTCTTCCTGTTCGCGTTTCTGCTCAGCCTGGATCTCTTCCGGGCTGCGCTGCACGAATACCTTCTTCTTGCGTACTTCTACGCTGATGCTTTTGCTACCGGCGACACGCAGAGTGCTGGTGGTCTTGCGCTGCAAGGTAATCTTGCGCGGTTCTTCCGCCTTGCTCTTGTGGCTGCTCTTCAAATGAGTCAGCAGGGTCTGCTTCTCATTGTCGGTCACTACCTGACCGGCGTCGGTGTGCGGCAGACCTGCCTCACGCATCTGCTGCAGCAGGCGCTCTACCGGTGCCTCGACCTCTTGGGCCAGTTCTTTCACCGTGACTTGCGTCATGCACTTCTCTCCTCAGGCCGCGCCTAATTACTCGAACCAGTGGGCTCGGGCGGCCATGATCAACTTGCCGGCACGCTCTTCGTCGATGCCGTCGATGTCGAGCAGGTCGTCGATCGACTGCTCGGCCAGGTCTTCGCGGTTAACCACGCCGCGCACCGCCAGTTCCGCCGCCAGGTCCTTGTCCATGCCCTCAAGGGAGAGCAGGTCTTCGGCCGGATGGGCGTCTGCCAGTTTTTCTTCGGTAGCGATGGCCTTGGTCAACAAACGGTCCTTGGCTCGAGCGCGGAGCTCATTGACGATTTCCTCGTCAAAGCCATCGATGTTGAGCATTTCTTCCAACGGTACGTAGGCAATTTCTTCGAGGCTGGTAAAGCCTTCGTCGACCAGCACTTGTGCCAGCTCCTCGTCGACTTCCAGTTCCTCGACAAAATTACGCAGGATGTCGCCGGTTTCAGCTTGCTGCTTGGCCTGGATGTCCTTCTCGGTCATCACGTTCAGGGTCCATGCGGTCAGCTGGCTGGCCAGGCGGACGTTCTGGCCACCACGGCCAATCGCCTGGGCCAGGTTGTCCTCGGCAACGGCGATATCCATCGCATGGGCGTCCTCGTCAACGATGATCGCGGCAACCTCTGCCGGCGACATGGCGTTGATGACGAACTGCGCCGGGTTCTCGTCCCAGAGGACGATATCCACACGCTCACCACCCAGCTCGCCGGATACGGCCTGGACGCGCGAACCACGCATGCCGATACAGGCACCCTGCGGGTCGATGCGCTTGTCCTTGGAGCGGACGGCGATCTTGGCACGCGAACCCGGATCACGGGAGGCGGCCATGACTTCGATGAGGCCTTCGGCGATTTCCGGCACTTCGATGCGGAACAGCTCGATCAGCATCTGCGGCGCGGTGCGCGACAGGATCAGCTGCGGGCCGCGGTTCTCGGTGCGGATTTCCTTGAGCAGCGCACGCAGGCGCACGCCGACACGGAAGGTCTCACGGGGAATGATGTCTTCGCGCGCCAGCAGCGCCTCGGCGTTGTTGCCCAGGTCGACGATGACGTTGTCGCGGGTGACCTTCTTGACAGTACCGGAGATGATCTCGCCCACGCGCTCGCGGTAGGCATCGACCACCTGGGCGCGTTCGGCCTCGCGGACCTTCTGCACGATGACCTGTTTGGCGGTCTGCGCGGCGATGCGACCGAACTCGATCGACTCGATCTTCTCTTCGATCACGTCACCGATCTTGGCATCCGGGTGCGTGTCCTGGATCTTTTCCAGCCAGGTCTCGATCGCCGGATCGTCCAGGTCGTTTTCATCGACCACGGTCCAGCGGCGGAAGGTCTCGTAGCTACCGGTGTGGCGGTTGATTTCCACACGCAGGTCGACTTCGTCCTCAAAACGTTTTTTGGTTGCAGTGGCCAGGGCCACTTCCAGCGCTTCGAAAATGACGCCTGGCGGTACACCTTTCTCGTTGGATACCGATTCAACAACCAGCAGTACTTCTTTGCTCATCGTACGCCTCGCCTTGCGCAAGCCATTGGCCCCGGAACATCCGCCGGGCCCGGCACGTCTCAGTCAAAACTGGGAATAATATTGGCCTTGTCGATCGAGTCGATCGGCAACAGGAACTCGTGCTGGTCTACCTGCACCACCACATCCTGTTCCTCCACACCGCGGAGAAGGCCCTGGAAGTTACGACGGCCCTCGAAGGGCGTACGCAGCTTGATCTTCACCTGCTCGCCGGCATGCGCTGCAAACTGTTCTAAGGTGAACAGCGGGCGGTCCATGCCTGGAGAGGACACCTCGAGGGTATATTCAGAGCTGATCGGATCTTCCACATCGAGGATGGCGCTGGCCTGACGGCTGACGGCTTCGCAGTCTTCCACCAGGATGCCGCCTTCCTTGTCGATATAGATACGCAGTACCGAATGCTTGCCTTGGGAGACGTATTCGATCCCCCAGCATTGGTAGCCCAGGCCCTCGACAACCGGGGCCAACAAGGCCTGCAACTGTTCTAGCTTGCTCGACACCTGAACCCCCTCGTGCATGCTGTGCAAATAAAAAATGGGCGAAGCGCCCATCCCTGAAAGCGCCGTTGGACAACGACGCCTAAAACTGTTCGGCTAGCAAAAAGCCCCTGAAAAGGGGCTCTGCTGAAGCTGGTTGCGGGGGCTGGATTTGAACCAACGACCTTCGGGTTATGAGCCCGACGAGCTACCAAGCTGCTCCACCCCGCGACAAAGCTGGGGCGAAAGTATAAGACTGAACCCTTTGCTGGGTCAATCCGACCTCCACCTGCAAGAAAGCCCGCTAAAGCGGGCTCTCATGCTTCAATTGGTACCGAGAAGGGGACTCGAACCCCTACACCCTATGGGCACAACCACCTCAAGGTTGCGTGTCTACCAATTCCACCACCTCGGCAATACTACATTTGAAACCCGTTACTGCTGCTCTTTGGCTGGAGGAGGTACATCACCAGAGTTGGTGGTTTCACTCTTCTGCTGCTGGAGCACCGGTACATCATCATTGACTGCCGGCTTTTGCTCTTTGACTTCCAGCACTGCTGGATCTGGCAGACCAGCTTGAGTCAGCTGGTGAGCCTGCTGCTTGGCGAAGTATCCTAACCCAAGTGCAGTCAAAAAGAAAGTGGCGGCAAGTATAGCAGTAACTTTACTCAAAAAGGTAGCGGAACCTTGGCTTCCGAACACAGTATTTGAAGCACCTGCGCCGAAAGATGCACCTGCTTCCGCACCTTTACCCTGCTGCAACAACACCATGACTACCAGTGACAGTGCTGCCAACAGATGAAAAACAACTACGACTGTTTCCAGCATTTTTCAGTTTCCTGCGGCGCGACAAATTGCACCGAATTCGTCTGCATTCAGGGACGCTCCACCAATGAGCCCCCCATCGATATCCGGCATGCCGAACAGTTCGGCCGCATTAGCCGCCTTCACGCTGCCGCCGTAGAGAAGCTGCACCTTGCGGGCAACTTCGGCGTCCTTTTCCGCCAACTGCTTGCGGATGGCTGCATGCACATCCTGCGCTTGCTGGGGCGAGGCCGTCAAACCTGTACCAATGGCCCACACAGGCTCATAGGCAATTACTGCATTGGCAAAAGCGGTGATACCGAACGCGTCGATTACACTGCTTAGTTGACGCCCTACAACTTCGAGCGTCTTGCCTGCTTCACGCTCGGCGAGAGTTTCCCCTACACAGAGCACTGGCGTCAAACCACTTTTCTGTGCGGCTGCAAACTTTTGATTCAGCACTTCGTCACTTTCGCCGATAATCTGGCGACGCTCCGAATGGCCGATCAACACCAACTTGCAACCGACTTCTGACAACTGACTCGGTGCAACTTCACCGGTCAGTGCGCCCTGCTCGGGCTGTACCGCAGAATTCTGTGCTCCAACGATGATCCCCTTGCCTTTCAGCCCATCAACAACTTCATTGATGAACAGGGCCGGTGGAAACACCGCGACTTCGATACCGTCGGGAATGAGCATTTTGCCCAACCCCTGAGTCAGCTCAGCGACGCTGGCGCGGGTACCGTGCATCTTCCAGTTACCAGCTACCATGGGGCGACGCATGCTTTACCTCGTCGGTCAAAGTGGGCGCAGATCTTACCCAACCCGATCTGCGCTGGCAAGCCTCTTTCAGGCACAAACTTCTTCAACGAGTTTGGCCAGGGCTTCGGCATGGCCGCGCACCTGGGTTTCGTCGTCACCCTCTACCATCACCCGCACCAACGGCTCGGTACCCGACTTGCGCAGCAGCACACGGCCGCGACCCGCCATGGCCTCGGTCGCCTTGGCGCTGGCCTCCTTGACCAAAGGGTTTTCCAAGGGATCGCTCTTGCCCGCGGCGAAACGCACGTTGATCAGCACCTGAGGGCATTTGCGCACCGCCTGGCGTGCCTGGGCAAGGTTCTCGCCTCGGCGCTTGAGCGCCATCAGCACCTGCAGCGCGGCGATGATCGCGTCTCCCGTGGTGGTGTGGTTACCGCAGACGACATGCCCGGAATTTTCGCCACCCAGCAGCCATTCGCGCTCGAGCAGCTCGGCCATCACGTAGCGATCACCCACCTTGGCGCGCACGAACGGAATATCAAGCTCCTTGAACGCCAACTCCAGGCCCAGGTTGCTCATCAACGTACCGACCACGCCGCCTTGCAGCTTGCCGCGCTCCTGCAAGTCGCGGCCAATGATGAACAGCAACTCGTCGCCGTCGACGATAGTGCCGGTGTGGTCGACCATCAGCACACGGTCACCGTCGCCGTCGAAGGCGATGCCGATGTCCGCATGCCCGACCAGCACCGCGGCCTGCAGCGACTCGATATGGGTCGAACCACAGCCCTCGTTGATGTTCAGGCCATCTGGCGCTGCGTGCAGTACCGTGACTTCGGCACCGAGCTCACGGAACACGCTCGGCGCGACCTTGTAGGTGGCGCCGTGCGCGCAGTCCACCACGATCTTGAGGCCATCGAAGCTGGTGCTACTGGGCACGCTGCTCTTGCAGAACTCGATATAGCGCCCCGCCGCGTCGTTGATACGCGAAACCTTGCCCAGCTTGCTGGACTCGACAACGGTCATCGGCTGGTCGAGCAGTTCCTCGATCATCAGCTCGACTTCATCCGGCAGCTTGGTACCGGCGCCGGAGAAAAACTTGATGCCGTTGTCATCATGCGGATTGTGCGAGGCACTGATGACGATACCCGCTTCGGCATGGAAAGTGCGCGTCAGGTAAGCGATGGCAGGCGTGGGCATCGGCCCGAGCAGCATCACATCGGCGCCGGCCGCAGACAGGCCGGCCTCCAGCGCGGACTCGAACATGTAACCCGAGATACGCGTGTCCTTGCCGACCAGCACTCGGCAATTTCCCTGCTTGCGGAAGGCCATGCCCGCCGCCCAGCCGAGTTTCAGCATGAAGTCCGGGGTGATGGGGAATTGGCCAACGCGACCACGGATACCATCGGTACCAAAGTATTTTCTGCTCATAGTGACTCCAATGTTCTTATTCGGCGTTCTGCACGGCCGCGATCATGCGCACCACGTCGACGGTTTCCGCCACGTCATGCACCCGCAGGATGCTCGCACCCTTGGTCATGGCCAATGCCGCCAGCGCCAGGCTACCGTACAGGCGCTCACCAACGGGGCGACCCAGCGCAAGGCCGATCATGCTCTTGCGCGAGACGCCCACCAGAAGCGGCCTCCCGAGGCGATAGAGCGCTTCCATGTGTTTGAAAAGGCTGAGGTTGTGATCGAGGGTCTTGGCAAAGCCGAACCCCGGGTCGAGGAGGATGCGTTCAGCCCCGATGCCAGCCGCCGCGCAGGCGGCCATACGCTGTTCAAGATAGCGCGTAACATCGGCTGTCACATCTTCATACTGCGGATTGTCCTGCATGTTGCCCGGCTCGCCGCGCATGTGCATGAGACACACCGGCAAGCCGGTGTCCGCCGCCGCATCCAGCGCACCGTCGCGCTCCAGGGCGCGCACGTCGTTGATCAAGCCAGCGCCGAGGCGCGCGGATTCGCGCATGACCGCAGGCGTGGAGGTATCGACCGAGATGACCACGTCGAGCCGGCTGTTGATCGCTTCGACGATCGGCGCGACGCGTTCCAACTCCTCGAGCGGGGATACCGCTCGCGCACCAGGCCGGGTGGACTCGCCTCCGACATCGATCAGCGTAGCACCCGCTGAAACCATGGCTTCAGCATGACGCAGGGCCTCGTCGCGCTGATTGAAGCGCCCACCATCGGAGAACGAGTCTGGGGTGACGTTGAGAATACCCATGACATGGGTACGGGACAAATCAAGAACCCGGTTGCCACAAGGCAACCGGGCCGGGTACTGCTTAGAGCTCATAGATGCCCTTAGTGTTGAGCCGCTGGACCGCCGATCGGCGACTCCGGACGATCATCCTGGGAAGCCTGCTTGCCAGAGGTCCCGGCATCGTTGTCCCAGTCACGTGGCTCACGCGGAGTGCGGCCAGCCATGATGTCGTCGATCTGGTCGGCATCGATGGTTTCGTACTTCATCAATGCCTCGGCCATGGCGTCGAGCTTGTCGCGATTGTCGGTGAGAATCTGCTTGGCCGTGGCATAGCACTGGTCGATGATGCTGCGCACTTCGGAGTCGATCATCTTCGCCGTCTCGCCGGAAACGCTGGCATGCTGGCTACCCGCGCTGCGGCCGAGGAACACCTCGCCCTCTTCTTCGGCGTACATCAGCGGCCCGAGTTTTTCGGACAGGCCCCACTTGGTGACCATGTTCCGGGCAATCTGGCTCGCACGCATGATGTCGTTGGAGGCGCCAGTGGTCACACCGTCGAAGCCCAGGGTCATCTCTTCAGCGATACGACCACCGTAAAGCGAGCAGATCTGGCTGATCAGCGCACGCTTGGACAGGCTGTAACGGTCTTCTTCCGGCAGGAACATAGTCACACCCAGCGCACGACCACGCGGAATGATCGACACCTTGTACACCGGATCATGCTCGGGGACGACACGGCCGACGATGGCGTGACCAGCTTCGTGGTAAGCGGTGTTCTGCTTCTCTTTCTCGGACATGACCATGGTCTTGCGCTCGGCGCCCATCATGATCTTGTCCTTGGCCAGCTCGAACTCCTTCATCTCGACCACGCGCTTGCTGGAACGGGCAGCGAACAGCGACGCCTCGTTGACCAGGTTGGCCAGGTCGGCACCGGAGAAGCCAGGGGTACCGCGGGCGATGACCGCCGCGTTGACGTTCTCGCCGATTGGCACCTTGCGCATGTGCACTTTGAGGATCTGCTCACGACCACGGATGTCCGGCAGGCCGACCACCACCTGGCGGTCGAAGCGGCCCGGGCGCAGCAGCGCCGGGTCGAGCACGTCAGGGCGGTTGGTGGCGGCGATGACGATGATGCCATCGTTCATCTCGAAGCCATCCATTTCGACCAGCAACTGGTTCAGGGTCTGCTCACGCTCGTCGTGACCGCCGCCCATGCCGGCGCCACGGTGGCGGCCGACGGCGTCGATCTCGTCGATGAAGATGATGCATGGTGCGTGCTTCTTGGCCTGTTCGAACATGTCGCGCACGCGGCTGGCACCCACGCCGACGAACATCTCGACGAAGTCGGAACCGGAAATGGTGAAGAACGGCACCTTGGCTTCGCCGGCGATGGCCTTGGCCAGCAGGGTCTTACCGGTACCGGGCGGGCCGACCATCAGCACACCGCGGGGGATGCGGCCACCCAGGCGCTGGAACTTGCCAGGGTCACGCAGGAACTCGACCAGTTCGCCAACTTCTTCCTTGGCCTCGTCGCAACCGGCAACGTCAGCCAGGGTAGTCTTGACCTGGTCTTCGGACAGCAGGCGCGCCTTGCTCTTGCCGAAGCTCATCGGGCCGCCTTTACCACCGGCACCGCCCTGCATCTGGCGCATGAAGAACATGAACACGGCGATGATCACCAGAATCGGGAAGCTGGCGACCAGCAACTGGGTCCAGATGCTCTGCTGCTCAGGCTGCTTGCCTTCGACGGTGACGTGGTTATCGACCAGGTCGCCGATCAGGCCGTTATCCGTGATGGCTGGGCGGACGGTCTTGAAGTTGTCGCCGTCGGTGCGCTTGCCGGTAATGATGTAGCCGTCGACGGTCACGCGCTCGACCTTGCCATCCTTGACCTGCTGGATGAAGTCGGAATAGTTGAGGGTCTGCGGCTCGTTAGGGCTCGAGAAGTTGTTCATCACCGTCACCAGGACGGCGGCGATGATCAACCAGAGGATCAGATTCTTTGCCATGTCGTTCAATTCGCTACCCTCTGAGGCCGGCGCACGACGCAGCCGTGCCTCGCATGATATTCATCGCCCTAACTTACTACATTACCCACGCATCCGCAGGCACCGTCTGTAACCCTTTGTGAAAGCTAGACTACACGAAGTTCGGACGATCCAGACGGAGCCGCCGATTGGAAATAACTATCGGCAACCCCGCAGCACGCCTTTCACGCTCCCTTGAAACCCTTGCCCAACAGGTACTGTTCGCGGGAACGATCCCGCGAGGACGACGGCTTGCGCATCTGCACCTTGTCGAACTTGCTGCGCACGTCCTTCAGGTACATGTCGAAACCCTCGCCCTGGAAGATCTTGATCAGGAAATCCCCGCCGGGCTTGAGCACGCGGGTCGCCAGATCCAGGGCCAGTTCGCAGAGGAACATGGCGCGCGGCATGTCCACCGCGGGCGTACCACTCATATTGGGGGCCATATCGGAAATCACAAGGTCTACGTGCGAATCACCGACCGCCTGCAGGATCTGCTGCAGCACTTCGTCCTGGGTAAAGTCGCCCTGGATGAAGGTAACGTCCGGGATCGAGTCCATTTCCAGGATGTCCGAGGCGATCAACCGCCCTTGGCCGCCAATCAGACGACTGGTCACCTGCGACCAGCCACCTGGCGCTGCGCCGAGGTCGATCACGCTCATGCCGGGGCGGATCAGGCGATCTTTCTCCTGGATCTCCAGCAGTTTGTAGCTCGCACGCGAGCGGTAGCCATCCTTCTGCGCCTGTTTCACAAAAGGATCGTTGAAATGCTCTCGCAGCCAGTTGGCGCTGCTTTTGGAACGTTGTACCACGGGGCACCTCGATGATATGCGTCGTGTTTGACTGGGCGGAGCCAGGGGCCCTCGGGTAAAATGCCCGTCAATTTTACAGAATCAGACGAAAAGGGTCAGATTATGCCGCTCAATAACGAGCAGAAGAAGCAATACAAGTCCATTGGTCATGACCTGAAGCCGGTCCTGATCGTTGCTGGCAACGGTGTGAACGAAGGCGTCGCCGCCGAACTGGAGCGCGCCCTGGCCGATCACGAGCTGATCAAGGTCGAAATCCGTTCGGAAGACCGTGAAGAGCGCGCCGCTGCGATCGCCGAACTGTGCAAGGTCGGCCGCGCCGAGCTGGTGCAGACCATCGGCAAGAAGGCGCTGATCTACCGCAAGAACCCACAGCCGAACAAGCAGCTGTCCAACATCCACCGTTACAAGTAACGGTGGCGCCGATCAGTGGCGCGCCTAGCGCGCCCTGACCGGAACCGGCTGGGCCACCAGCACGATGCCGGAGAAGCCCAGCACCAAAAAGCAGAACATCTGCCAGCGCTCACCCACGGAGATCCCGTAGCGCAGGGTGTAGTAGCTGAGACAGGCAGCAAAGCCAAGCAGCAGCATCTGCCCACGGAACTGCCGCCACCAGGCCGCCAGGCCATCCACCCTCGCCAATACCGCCAGCTGGGTCAACAGCCCGAGCAGCGCCACGCCGATCAACCAACGGTCGATCTGCACGGCAATATCCTGCACCAGCAATGGCGCAAGGCCACTGACCTTGAGCGCCGGCACCAACCCCACGTGGAACACCCACAAGCCACCGACCCAGAAAACCTGGGCCAGCTGCCAGAGGATCCCCTCGAGGGATGGCGCCCGCAGGCGCCGGTCAGATGTGCTTGACTTCGACAATCTCGTACTCGACCGTGCCACTTGGCGTCTTGACGACGACAGTATCACCTTCTTCCTTGCCGATGATGGCACGGGCGATCGGCGCACCGCTGGAGAGCTTGCCCTGCTTCACGTCGGCCTCGTCCTCGCCGACGATCTGGTAGGTCACCTCTTCATCGGTCTCGGTGTTCGCCAGCACCACGGTGGTGCCGAAAATCACCTTGCCGGTGTGGGCGATGGTGGTGACGTCGATCACCACCGAGTTCTGCAGGCGGCCTTCGATATCGCGGATACGCGCCTCGACCATGCCCTGCTCCTCACGGGCGGCATGGTATTCGGCGTTTTCCTTGAGGTCGCCCAGCTCGCGAGCTTCGCCGATTGCCTGGCTCAGGCGCGGACGCTCGGTCTTGCTCAGGAACAGATGCTCTTCTTCCAGGGCGCGAGCGCCCTGGACGGTCATCGGATACTTGGTAATGCTCATGCTTTGAGTCCTGCATGCAGATCCTGCAGGCGACGAACGGTCTTTTCCGGACCGAATTTCAGCGCCTCGCAGATGGCTTCACCGGCCGCAATGGTGGTGGTGCAGTAAATCTTGTGCTGCAGCGCATTGCGACGAATCGAGTAGGAGTCGGCAATCGACTGGCGGCCTTCGGTGGTGTTGATGATCAGCGACACTTCGTCGTTCTTGATCATGTCGACCACGTGCGGGCGACCCTCAGTCACCTTGTTCACACGGCGTACTTTCAGGCCGGCCGCTTCGATAACCTTGGCGGTGCCTGCAGTTGCAACCACTTCGAAGCCCAGGGCGATCAGGTCGCGAGCAACCCCAGCCACTTGTGGCTTGTCGTCGTCACGCACGCTGATGAACGCGGTACCGCCGGTCGGCAGCACTTCGCTGGCGCCCATCTGGGCCTTGGCGAAGGCTTCACCGAAGCTGTCGCCGACACCCATGACTTCACCAGTGGATTTCATCTCAGGGCCGAGGATCGGGTCAACCCCCGGGAACTTGGCGAACGGGAAGACGGCTTCCTTGACGCTGTAGAAGTTCGGGATGATTTCCTGGGTGAAGCCCAGTTCTTTCAGGGTTTTGCCAGCCATGACGCGCGCGGCGATCATCGCCAGCGAGGTGCCGATGCACTTGGACACGAACGGCACGGTGCGCGAGGCGCGCGGGTTGACCTCGATCACGTAGATCTTGTCGCCCTGCAAGGCCAGCTGCACGTTCATCAGGCCGACCACGCCCAGTTCCAGGGCCATTTTCTTGACCTGTACACGGACTTCATCCTGCACTTCCTTGCTCAGTGAGTAAGGTGGCAGCGAGCACGCCGAGTCACCGGAGTGAACGCCAGCCTGCTCGATGTGCTGCATGATCGCGCCGATCACCACGTCGGTGCCGTCGCAGACCGCATCCACGTCCATCTCGATGGCGCAGTTGAGGAAGTGGTCGAGCAGCACCGGGCTGTCGTTGGACACTTGCACCGCTTCACGCAGGTAGCGCTTGAGTTCGTCCAGTTCGTAGACGATCTCCATCGCACGGCCGCCCAGTACGTAGGACGGGCGCACCACCAGCGGGTAGCCGATAGTGCCGGCCGCCTTGATGGCTTCGTCTTCGCTGCGCACGGTGGCGTTTGGCGGCTGCAGCAGGTTCAGGCGCTGAACCATCTGCTGGAAACGCTCGCGGTCTTCGGCGCGGTCGATGGCGTCCGGACTGGTGCCGATGATTGGCACGCCGGCTTCTTCCAGGGCACGGGCCAGTTTCAGCGGGGTCTGGCCGCCGTAGTGGACGATGACGCCCTTCGGCTTCTCGACGCGGCAGACTTCCAGCACGTCTTCCAGGGTCAGCGGCTCGAAGTACAGGCGGTCGGAGGTGTCGTAGTCGGTGGAGACGGTTTCCGGGTTGCAGTTGACCATGATGGTCTCGTAACCGTCTTCACGCAGTGCCAGCGCGGCGTGCACGCAGCAGTAGTCGAACTCGATGCCTTGGCCGATACGGTTCGGGCCACCGCCCAGGATCATGATCTTGTCGCGGGTCGACGGGTTAGCCTCGCACTCTTCCTCGTAGGTCGAGTACAGGTAGGCGGTGTCGGTGGCGAATTCGGCGGCGCAGGTGTCGACGCGCTTGTACACCGGGAACACTTCCAGCTTGTGGCGGTGACGGCGCAGGTTCTTGTCGGTGATGCCGAGCAGCTTGGCCAGGCGCTGGTCCGAGAAGCCCTTGCGCTTGAGGCGCAGCATGTAGTCCTTGTCGATTGCCGACAGGGCCAGGGTCTTGACCTTCTCTTCTTCCTTGATCAGGTCTTCCATCTGCACCAGGAACCACAGGTCGATGCCGGTCAGCTGGAAGATTTCCTCGATGGTCATGCCCGAACGCATGGCGTCGGCCACGTACCAGATACGCTCAGCACCCGGCACGGTCAGTTCGCGCTTGAGGATGCTGGCGGCTTCCGGGCCGGCCAGGTCGACTTTCGGGTCGAGGCCGCAGGCGCCGACTTCCAGGCCACGCAGGGCTTTCTGCAGGGATTCCTGGAAGGTACGGCCGATGGCCATGACTTCACCGACAGACTTCATCTGGGTGGTCAGGCGGGCGTCGGCCTTGGGGAATTTCTCGAAGGCGAAGCGTGGCAGCTTGGTAACGACGTAGTCGATCGACGGCTCGAAGGACGCCGGGGTACGGCCACCGGTGATGTCGTTCTGCAGTTCGTCGAGGGTGTAGCCGATGGCCAGCTTGGCGGCGATCTTGGCGATCGGGAAGCCGGTGGCCTTGGAGGCCAGGGCGGACGAACGCGAAACACGCGGGTTCATCTCGATCACAACCATGCGGCCGGTGTTCGGGCAGATGCCGAACTGCACGTTGGAACCGCCGGTCTCGACACCGATTTCACGCAGCACCGCCAGCGAGGCGTTGCGCATGATCTGGTATTCCTTGTCGGTCAGGGTCTGTGCCGGAGCCACGGTGATCGAGTCACCGGTGTGCACGCCCATCGGATCGAAGTTCTCGATCGAGCAGACGATGATGCAGTTGTCCTTCTTGTCGCGGACCACCTCCATCTCGTATTCCTTCCAGCCGATCAGCGATTCGTCGATCAGCAGTTCCTTGGTCGGCGACAGGTCCAGACCACGGGTGCAGATTTCTTCGAACTCTTCACGGTTGTAGGCAATACCGCCACCGGTGCCGCCCATGGTGAAGGACGGGCGGATGATGCATGGGAAGCCGAGCTTCTCGAGGACCGCATTGGCCTCTTCCATGCTGTGGGCGATACCCGAGCGCGGGCACTCAAGTCCGATGTCCTTCATGGCCTTGTCGAAGCGCGAGCGGTCTTCGGCCTTGTCGATGGTGTCGGCGTTGGCACCGATCATTTCCACGCCGAATTTTTCCAGAACGCCATGGCGCTCCAGGTCCAGGGCGCAGTTCAGCGCAGTCTGGCCGCCCATGGTCGGCAGGACGGCGTCCGGACGCTCTTTCTCGATGATCTTGGCCACCGATTGCCATTTGATCGGCTCGATGTAGGTGGCGTCGGCCATGGCCGGGTCGGTCATGATGGTGGCTGGGTTGGAGTTCACCAGGATGACGCGGAAACCTTCCTCGCGCAGGGCCTTGCAGGCCTGGGCGCCGGAATAGTCGAACTCACAGGCCTGGCCGATCACGATCGGGCCAGCGCCGAGAATCAGGATGCTTTTGATGTCTGTACGTTTTGGCATGGTGGTCACTCAAATCCGGGGTCAGTCGGCAAGCCGCTTTGAACAATCTGGGTCAGGCGCTTCCGGGCACGGCACAAGCCGGCCCGGGGCCTTGAAGCAGGATGCTCAGCGGCGCTTGGCCATGGCATCGGTGAAACGATCGAACAGTGGCGCGACGTCGGTCGGGCCCGGGCTCGCTTCAGGGTGGCCCTGGAAGCTGAACGCGCATTTGTCGGTGCGCTCGATACCCTGCAGGGTGCCGTCGAACAGCGACTTGTGGATGGCGCGAACATTGCCTGGCAGGGTGGCTTCGTCGACGGCAAAGCCGTGGTTCTGGCTGGTGATCATGACCACACCGGTATCCAGGTCCTGGACCGGGTGGTTGGCACCGTGGTGGCCGTGGCCCATCTTCACGGTCTTGGCGCCGGAGGCCAGGGCCAGCAGCTGGTGGCCGAGGCAGATACCGAAGACCGGAATCTCGGTCTCGAGGATTTCCTTGATCGCCTGGATGGCGTAGTCGCATGGCTCCGGATCACCAGGGCCGTTGGACAGGAACACACCATCGGGGTTGAGCGCGAGCACTTCGCTGGCCGGGGTCTGGGCAGGCACCACGGTGACGCGGCAACCACGTGCGACCAGCATGCGCAGGATGTTCAGCTTGACGCCGTAGTCGAAGGCAACCACGTGGTACGGCAGGTCGGCAGCATCGATGGTCGGGTGGCTGTCGGTCTTCAGCTCCCACACGCTGGAACGCCACTCGTAGCGCTCCTTGGTGGAAACGACCTTGGCCAGGTCCATGCCCTTCAGGCCCGGGAAGGCACGGGCAGCGGCGATGGCCTGCTCTTCGGTGATGTTGTCACCGGCGAGGATGCAGCCGTTCTGGGCGCCCTTTTCACGCAGGATACGGGTCAGGCGGCGGGTATCGATGCCGGCGATGGCGACAACGTTGTTGGCCTTGAGGTACTCAGGCAGCGACTGGGTATTGCGCCAGTTGCTGGCCAGCAGCGGCAGGTCGCGGATGACCAGGCCAGCGGACCAGACGCGGTTGGATTCGGCGTCTTCCGGGGTAGTGCCGGTATTGCCGATGTGCGGGTAGGTCAGGGTGACGATTTGCTGCGAGTAGGAAGGGTCTGTAAGGATTTCCTGGTAGCCGGTCATAGCGGTGTTGAATACCACCTCGCCAACGGTCTGACCGTCGGCACCAATGGCTTCACCGCGAAAAATACTGCCGTCGGCAAGGGCGAGTATGGCTGGCTTTGTCAAGAAGACCTCCCGTAAATCAAGCATGAAAGGGCGATCGCAGGTTGCAAAAAAGCGGAGTGACGTATGGACACGTCACCCCGCTTTTAAGTGCTGAATTCAATTCGCTGCGCGCTTTTAGTGGACACACTAAAGCTGTAGCTTACAGAAAAGTGCGTTTTCGGTCTACCGTAGATGTGTCTCTAAAACACATGGATGCGACAAGGGGCTGCCAGGCAGCCCCGCGGCATCAACGCAGCTCGAGCACGTCCTGCATGTCGTACAGGCCAGGCTCACGCCCTTCCAGCCACAGCGCAGCGCGCACGGCGCCCTTGGCGAACGTCATGCGGCTGGAGGCCTTGTGGGTGATCTCCAGGCGCTCGCCTTCGGCGGCGAACAGCACGGTGTGATCACCGACCACATCACCGGCACGCACGGTGGCGAAACCGATGGTCTTGCGATCACGAGCACCGGTCTGGCCTTCACGACCATAAACCGCCACTTCCTGCAGGTCGCGCCCCAACGCATTGGCAACCACTTCACCCATGCGCAGCGCGGTCCCCGACGGCGCGTCGACCTTGTGCCGGTGATGGGCCTCGATGATCTCGATATCCACATCATCGCCCAGCACCCGGGCCGCCATGTCCAACAGCTTGAGACTGAGGTTCACACCCACGCTGAAGTTCGCGGCGAAGACGATCGGGATCTCCTTGCCCGCCTCTGCCAGCAGCTCTTTCTCTTCCGGCGTGAAACCGGTGGTGCCGATAACCATGGCCTTGCCCGCCTTGCGACAGAACGCCAGGTTCTTCAGGGTCACCGAAGGATGCGTGAAGTCGATCAGCACATCGAACTCGTCGGCAACCTTGGCCAGGTCATCACAGATCGGCACGCCGATACGCCCCAGGGCCGCCAGCTCACCGGCATCAGCCCCGACCAGCGAGCTGTCCGGGCGATCGATCGCCGCCGTCAGGCCCGTCAGGGGCGCCTGCTGCTGCACGGCCTCGACGAGGGTCTTGCCCATCCGCCCCGCCGCGCCCATTACCGCAATACGTCGCATAGCCTGTTCCTTCTCAGAGATCGCCGAAGAAGCGCTTCATACCCTCGAACCAGCCACTGGCCTTGGGCGAATGGGAGCTGTCGCCCTCGAGCGAGTCACGCAGCTCTTCGAGCAGTTCGCGCTGGCGACGGCTGAGGTTGACCGGCGTTTCCACCGCCACGCGGCACAGCAGGTCGCCTGCCGCACCACCGCGCACCGGCGCCACACCCTTGCCACGCAAGCGGAACTGCTTGCCGGTCTGGGTGCCTTCGGGAATTTTCAGCTTCACGCGACCATCGAGGGTCGGCACTTCCAGCTCGCCACCCAGGGCGGCGTCGGTATAGCTGATCGGTACTTCGCAGTAGAGGTGCTTGCCGTCGCGCTGGAAGATCGGGTGCTCGCGCACATTGACGACCACATACAGGTCACCGGTCGGACCGCCATGGGCACCCGCCTCGCCTTCGCCGGACAGGCGGATGCGATCGCCGGTATCGACGCCAGCCGGCACCTTGACCGACAGGGTCTTGTATTCCTCGACACGACCTTCGCCGTGGCACGAGCCGCAAGGGTCGGTGATGATCTTGCCCTGGCCATGGCAGCGCGGGCAGGTCTGCTGCACCGCGAAGAAGCCCTGCTGCATGCGCACCTGACCGATACCGCCACAGGTCGGGCAGGTCGACGGGGTCGAGCCCTTCTTGGCGCCGGAGCCGTCGCACGGCTTGCAGTTGACCAGCGTAGGGACGCGGATATTGACCGTGGTACCGCGCACCGCCTCCTCGAGATTGAGCTCGAGGGTGTAGCGCAGGTCACTGCCACGCTGGGCGCCGCCACGACCACCACCACGGCCACCGCCGAAGAAATCACTGAAGACATCACCGAAGATATCGGAGAAGTTGGCACCACCGAAACCAGCACCGCCGCCACCCATGCTCGGGTCGACGCCGGCGTGGCCGTACTGGTCGTACGCCGCACGCTTGCTGGCATCCGACAGCACTTCGTAGGCCTCGTTGGCTTCCTTGAACAGGTCTTCCGACTCTTTATCACCCGGGTTGCGGTCAGGGTGGTACTTCATCGCCAGACGGCGGTAGGCCTTCTTCAGATCACCTTCACTGGCGCCACGCTCGACACCCAGGACTTCATAAAAATCACGCTTTGCCATAGGTCATTTGCACTCTTGGGGGCGTTCGGCATACCTCTGCGCATCGGTGCGCCATGCCGTCAGCACCTGCCGCCATACGCGAATGCGCCCAGACAGATGCTGTAAATAATTCTCGTGTTCCAGACACGCCAACGCGGGAGCAAGCCCCCGCGCGGCGACATCCTACCAGCTCACCGGCAAACGACGGTGAACTGGGCGACAACATGCAGGACTTACTGCTTGTTGTTGTCTTTTACTTCTTCGAACTCGGCGTCAACCACGTCGTCGTGCTTGGCTTCCGGTTCGGCCTGCTGGGCGCCGCCCTGCGGTTGCTCGGCCTGTTGCTCGGCGTACATCTTCTGGGCAACAGGGGCCGAAACCTTGGACAGCTCCTCGACCTTGGCGTCGATGGCAGCCTTGTCGTCGCCCTTGACGGCGGCCTCCAGGGCAACCACGGCGGCCTCGATGGCAGTCTTCTCTTCGGCGGTGACCTTGTCACCCGCTTCAGTGACCATCTTGCGGGTCGAGTGGACCAGCGCATCACCCTGGTTACGGGCGGCGGCCAGCTCTTCGAACTTGCGGTCTTCCTCGGCGTTGGCCTCGGCGTCACGCACCATTTTCTCGATTTCTTCGTCGGACAGACCGGAGTTGGCCTTGATCACGATCGACTGCGCCTTGCCGGTAGCCTTGTCCTTCGCACCGACGTGCAGGATGCCGTTGGCGTCGATGTCGAAGGTCACTTCGATCTGCGGCACGCCGCGTGGAGCCGGCGGGATGTCAGCCAGGTCGAACTTGCCCAGCGACTTGTTCTGCGAAGCTTGCTTGCGCTCGCCCTGCAGCACGTGGATGGTCACGGCGCCCTGGTTGTCGTCGGCGGTCGAGAACACCTGCGACTTCTTGGTCGGGATGGTGGTGTTCTTCTCGATCAGCGCGGTCATCACGCCACCCATGGTTTCGATACCCAGGGTCAGCGGGCTGACGTCCAGCAGCAGCACGTCCTTCACGTCACCGGCCAGAACGGCACCCTGGATGGCGGCACCCATGGCAACGGCTTCGTCCGGGTTGACGTCCTTGCGTGCTTCTTTACCAAAGAAGTCGGCAACGGCTTTCTGCACCATCGGCATACGGGTCTGGCCACCGACCAGGATCACGTCGTCGATCTTGCTGGCATCAATGCCGGCGTCCTTCAGGGCGATGCGGCATGGCTCGATGGTACGGTTGACCAGGTCTTCGACCAGCGACTCCAGCTTGGCGCGGGAGATCTTCACGTTCAGGTGCTTCGGACCAGTTGCATCTGCAGTGATGTACGGCAGGTTGACGTCGGTCGACTGAGCCGAGGACAGCTCGATCTTGGCCTTTTCAGCGGCTTCTTTCAGGCGCTGCAGGGCCAGGGGATCGTTCTTCAGGTCCATGCCGGACTCTTTCTTGAACTCGTCGACGAGGTAGTCGATCAGGCGCATGTCGAAGTCTTCGCCACCCAGGAAGGTGTCACCGTTGGTGGCCAGCACTTCGAACTGGTGCTCACCGTCGACTTCGGCGATTTCGATGACCGATACGTCGAAGGTACCACCACCCAGGTCATAGACGATGACGGTATGGTCGCCCTTGCCCTTGTCCATGCCGTAGGCCAGCGCGGCGGCGGTCGGCTCGTTGATGATGCGTTTTACGTCCAGGCCAGCGATGCGGCCGGCGTCCTTGGTCGCCTGGCGCTGGCTGTCGTTGAAGTAGGCCGGCACGGTGATGACCGCTTCGGTGACCGGCTCGCCGAGGTAGTCTTCGGCGGTCTTCTTCATTTTCTTCAGGACTTCGGCGCTGATCTGCGGCGGAGCCATCTGCTTGTCGGCAGCCTCGACCCAGGCGTCACCATTGTTGGCCTTGACGATCTTGTAAGGCACCAGCTTGATGTCTTTCTGTACGACATCTTCTTCGAAGCGGCGGCCGATCAGACGCTTCACCGCGAACAGGGTGTTGTGCGGGTTGGTGACCGCCTGGCGCTTGGCCGACTGGCCAACCAGGATCTCGCCGTCGTTGGCGTAGGCAATGATCGAAGGCGTGGTGCGCGCGCCTTCGGCGTTCTCGATGACCTTGGCAGTGCCGTTTTCCAGCACGGAGACGCAGGAGTTGGTGGTCCCCAGGTCGATACCGATGATTTTACCCATGTTGATTCTCCCGAAACTTGAATTTGGTAGCAGCGACTGCTTTGGCCAACTGCGCTAATACTTGAAGGCTTGACACCTAGATGGGGGTGCCGGAAAAGATTTCAAGCCTTTTCGTTGATCGAAGGCTGCGGGGCGCTCGGCGCCTTGCTGACCACCACCATGGCGGGGCGCAGCAGGCGGCCATTGAGCAGGTAGCCCTTCTGGAACACGTTCAGCACGCTGTTCGGCTCGACATCAGCACTTTCCTGCATGGCCATCGCCTGGTGGTGCTCGGCGTTGAATGGCTGGCCGTGCGGCTCGATGGTCTCGAGGTTGTAGCGCTTGAGGGTGTCCTGGAACATCTTCAGGGTCAGCTCGATGCCTTCGCGCATCGGCTTGATGGTCTCGTCGTCGGCGCTGGACAGCTCCAGACCACGCTCCAGGCTGTCGATGATCGGCAGCAGGTCGCCGGCGAACTTCTCCAGGGCGAACTTGTGGGCCTTCTCGACATCCTGCTCGGCACGGCGGCGGATGTTCTGCAGGTCGGCAGCGGCGCGCAGGGACTGGTCCTTGGCGGCGGCCAGCTGCTCCTCGAGCTCCAGGACACGGGCATCGGCATTCGCGGCGCCTGCTTCTTCGGAATTCAGGTTCTTCTCATCCAGCTGTTCGTCAGCCATTGGGTTTCTCCTCCACGATTTCTGTCGTGCGAGCCAAGCTCGCCATGTCTTGCCGGCTATATGGGGTCGGAAAAACCAGGTTCAAGGGGGAAGGTGCTTTTCCACATTCGTCGACCGGCTATTGGCAGACTCGCGAAAAGCACTGTATAAATATCCAGACAAGACCCTTCGGGAGCCGCCCCATGCTGGTGCACCTGTCCATTCACAACTACGCCATCGTCGAACACCTCGACCTCGAGATCGCCCGCGGCATGTCCGTCATCACCGGCGAAACCGGGGCCGGCAAGTCGATCATGCTTGATGCCCTCGGCCTGGCCCTGGGCGACCGCGCCGACAGCGGCGTGGTGCGCCCGGGCACCGACAAAGCCGACATCCTCGCCACGTTTGACCTGGTCGACATCCCCGAGGCGCACGCCTGGCTCGCCGAGCGCGACCTGGAAAGCGACGGCCCCTGCATCCTGCGCCGGGTGATCACCGCCGAGGGCCGTAGCCGCGGCTACATCAATGGCACCCCTTGTCCGCTGGGCGACCTCAAGGCCCTGGGCGAGCTGCTGATCGATATCCACAGCCAGCACGAACACCAGTCACTGCTGAAAACCGACACCCACCGCCGCCTGGTGGACGAGTACGCCGGCGCCACCGATCTGGCCCGCCAGGTGCAGCTGGCCGCCAAGCGCTGGAACCAGACGCGCCAGGAGCTGGAGCGCCTGAGCAACTCCGGCGACGAGCAGCGGGCGCGCCACCAGTTGCTCAGCTACCAGCTGGAGGAACTCGACAACCTCGGACTGGGCGAAAACGAACTGGAGCAGCTTGAGCAGGAGCACAAGAACCTGACCAACGCCGAGGCACTCTTCGGCATTTGCCGCCAGGTCATCGAACAGTGCAGCGAAAGCGATTCAGGCAACGTGCTGAGCGCCCTGACCATGAGCCTCAACCGCCTCGGCGCGGTAGGCAATGCACCCAAGGCACTGGGCGAGGCGGTCAACCTGATTGCCAGCGCGCAGATCCAGGTGGAGGAGGCCGTTGGCGAACTCAACCGCTTCCTCGATAACTTCGACGCCGACCCGATGCGCCTGCAGAGCCTTGAAGAGCGCCTGGACACCATCTACACCCTCGCCCGCAAGCACCGCGTGCATCCCACTGAACTGCCGCACCTGCAACAGCGCCTGATGGAAGAGCTGGAAGGGCTGAACGCCAGCGACGAATCGATCGAGCGGCTGGGCGAGGAGCTCGCGGCCTTCGCACAGCATTATAAAGAGAAGGCCATCGAGCTCAGCACCCTGCGCCGGCAGGCGGCCAAACAGCTGGCCACCGCCGTGGAGCAGGAAATCCAACGCCTGGGCATGCCCGGCGGACGCTTCTGCATCGAACTCACCCCCTTCGAAAGCACGGACCTCTCACCCCATGGCCTGGAGCAGATCGAACTGCTGGTCAGTGCCAACCCGGGCCAGCCACTCAAGGGCCTGGCCAAAGTGGCCTCGGGCGGCGAACTGTCACGCATCAGCCTGGCGATCCAGGTGATCACCGCACAGACCTCACGCATTCCAACCCTGGTATTCGACGAAGTCGACGTTGGCATCGGCGGCCCGACCGCCGAGATCGTCGGCCAATTGCTTCGCCGCCTCGGCGAGCGCGGCCAGGTGCTGACCGTGACCCACCTGCCACAGGTCGCAGCCCAGGGGCATCACCACCTGTTCGTGCACAAGGTGCGCAACAGCGACACCACGCATACCGCCGTGGCCAGCCTGGGCAAGCGCGAGCGGGTCGAGGAAGTGGCGCGGATGCTTGGCGGTATCGACCTCACCAAGGAGTCGCTGGCCCATGCGCGCAAGATGGTAGTGAGCGGCAAGGCCTGAGCCCTACGCGTCACCTCACAATCCCTATCGCCGGCAAGCCGGCTCCCACATGGATCGCGCCGCCCTCAAAGCCATCGCCACACCTGTGGGAGCTGGCTTGCCAGCGATGAGGCCAGCAAAGCCAGCGCCTTCGTCAGCCCCCTACAAAGCACAAAGGCGACCCGAAGGTCGCCTTTGTCGTCAGTAACGATTAAATCGTTACTTCTTTTTACGCACGTACAGCACCAAATTGTGGTCCACCAGTTCGAAGCCATGCTCGGCAACGATCTCTTTCTGGCGCTTCTCGATTTCGGCATCGAAGAATTCAATGACTTCACCGCTGTCCACGTTGACCATGTGATCGTGGTGCTTACCATCCGCCAGCTCGAACACCGCGTGGCCGCCATCAAAGTTGTGGCGTTCCACCAGGCCCGCCGCTTCGAATTGGGTCAGTACGCGGTACACGGTCGCCAGACCGACATCTTCGCCAGCTTCCATCAGCGCCTTGTACACATCCTCGGCACTCATGTGACGCTGCTCGGCGGAGTCGAGCATCTGAAGAATCTTTACTCGAGGCAGGGTTACCTTGAGGCCCGCTTTGCGCAATTCGCTATTTTCAACCATGGTCAGCTTTCTCGCCGATGCTGCTTCGCAGCTTCTCTTAATACGGGTATGATCGGGGTTTACGTTGTCCAGCCAAGATAGTGGAAGTCGCCCACCGATGCAAAACACCAAGCTCTTGCTAACCAGCCTCACCCTAGTGGGACTGCTCGCACTCGCCGGTTGCTCGTTTCCCGGGGTTTACAAAATCGACATCCAGCAGGGCAATGTCGTCACGCAGGACATGATAGACCAATTGCGCCCGGGAATGACCCGCCGACAAGTAAGGTTTATCATGGGCAACCCCCTGCTGCAGGATACCTTCCACACCAATCGCTGGGATTATCTCTACAGCCTGCAGCCTGGCGGCGGCCAGCGCCAGCAAGAGCGCATGAGCATCTTCTTCAACGAGAACGATCAACTGGTCAACCTTTCTGGCGACTTCATGCCAGGCGTCAGCCGCGACCAGGAAATCCTCGGTGGCAGCGGTGACACCACGGTCAACCCGGACAAGCAGCCGAGCCAACCCGAGAAGCCAGCCAAGCCAGGCTCGCTGGAAGACTCGCTGCAAAAGGAAATCGACAACGTCGAGACCACCCCGGTGCCGACACCAGCACCGCTGGAAACTTCGCCGCAGTAAATGCGCCGATACTAAAAAGCCCGGAGCTTGTCCGGGCTTTTTATTGCCTGCATGAATGGCGGGGCTTGCTCACCTGCCACGCGCGCCCTCAACCATTGAGCTGCTTGGCCCGCTGGCAGAAGGCATCGACCATCGTGTTGGCCGCCTGGTTGAACAGCGGCCCCAAGGTGGCCCGCACCAGGGCACCTGCGTAGTCGAACGACAGGTCGAGGCTGATCTTGCAGGCCTTCTCTCCCAACGGCTTGAACACCCACAGCCCGTGCAACTGGGTGAACGGCCCCTCCTCCAGGTTCATCTCGATCGACTGCCCCGGCACCAGCACATTGCGCGTGACGAACTGCTGGCTCATGCCCCCCTTGGCCACTTCCAGCCTTGCCCGCATGTGCGTGTCACTGGTCTCGAGCACCGTGGACGCCGAGCACCAGGGCAGGAACTCCGGGTAGCTCGCCACATCGTTGACCAGGTCGTAGAGCGCCTGGGCAGGGTACGGCAGCAGAGCGGAGCGTTGAATATGGGTAGTCATCCAGGCGTCACTTCCAAACTGGGCGGCAGCGCTTGTCAGCGCCTTGAAAACGGCTCTGCGCGGCAGAGCGTGGGTTGCATTGTCCGGGATTCACACAACAGGCTCAAGCGCAGCTAAACCCCGTAGCCGAGGACGCGGCGACTGCCTATAATGCCGCCCCTATGGCTAAACAAAAGAAGCATCCGACCGGGACCATCGCGCAGAACAAAAAAGCGCGACACGATTACTTCATCGAACACAAGTTCGAGGCCGGGCTGGTCCTGTCCGGTTGGGAAGTAAAAAGCCTGCGGGCCGGCAAGGCGCACCTGACCGACAGCTACGTGCTGCTCAAGGATGGCGAAGCCTGGCTGTTCGGCAGCCACATCACCCCGCTGAACACCGCCAGCACCCACGTCATCGCCGACCCCATCCGCACCCGCAAGCTGCTGCTGAACAAGCGCGAGCTCGAGCGCCTGGAAGCGGCCGTGGCGCAGAAGGGCTACACCTGCGTGGCGATGTCGCTGTACTGGAGCAAGCACCTGATCAAGTGCGAGATCGCACTCGGCAAGGGCAAGAAGGAGTTCGACAAGCGCGATACCGTGCGCGAGCGCGACTCCAACCGCGAGCTGCAGCGCACGATGCGCAACAAGGGCAAGGAAGAGTAGGGCTCGGCCTGACCTTTCCCGTGGGAGCGGGCTTGCCCCGCGATAGCGCCAGGCCAGGCAGTACTGCTGCCCCTGCTAGCGCGATCGCGGGGCAAGCCCGCTCCCACGAAGTCCAGAATCAGCGTCCGCTGCGCCGCTCCGCACGCGCCACCCGCTGCGCTTGCTGCTGCGCCTCCTGCAGCACCTCCTGCACATACAGGATGTGCCGGCTGGACACCTCCCGCGCGTCCTCCGCGCGCCCCTCGACAATCGCCAGATACAACTCGCGATGCTGGCTGATCAGCATGTCGCGGGTCTCCGTGCGTTGCTGGTACATGCCGCCAATGTTGGTCACCACATTGCGCTTGAGCAGGTCGAACAACCCGCGAATGGTGTGCAACAGCACGGCGTTGTGGCTGGCCTCGGCAATGGCCAGATGGAAGCGCGCATCCGCCGCGCCCTCCTCCGCCCGGTCCACTTCACCGACACGGTTGTAGCAGTCCTGCAAGGCGTCGAACGCAGTCTTCAGCCGCTCGCGATCCGGCTCGGTGGCGCGCTGCGCCGCGTAGTAGGCGCAGGACGCCTCCAGCGTATGACGAAACTCCAGCAGGTCACGCTGCGCCTCGGGACTGGATTCGAGAAGTTTCAGCAAGGGGTCGCTGAAGGTCGAGCCCAATGACTCGGCCACATAGTTGCCGCCGCCCTGGCGACTGACCAGCAAGCCCTTGGCCACCAACTTCTGGATCGCCTCGCGCAGCGACGGGCGCGACACGCCGAACTGCTCGGCCAGGGCGCGCTCGGCCGGCAGGCGCTGACCCGAGGTGAGGGTGCCTTCGAGAATCATCCCTTCCAACCGATCGACGATGTCGTCGGACAGGCGCCGCTGGCGGACCTGATCAAAAACCATCACATGCTCTCCACGAACCCCGGGGATGCGAATCCGGGGGCGCCTATTCTGCGCCTATCCGGCTTGCGCCGACACCCATCAGGCGGCGTTTTTCCCAGCTATTCAGATGCCCGCTCATCGGCGTCCGACCAAAGTTTCCCCCAGGACAAATTGACACACCCGCTGCTGCGCTTTTAACCTAGCGACCAGCCATTGTAAATTGGTCTTACCAATTATCCAATGCCAGTGCCTTGACCAACAACAATTAGGGGCCACCCCATATGCAAACCTGGCAACAACTCTATACCCCGCTTGGTAGCCTTGGCCTGTCCGCGCTGGCGGCGGTCATCCCAATCGTGTTCTTCTTCCTTGCCCTCGCCGTGTTCCGCCTCAAGGGCCACGTCGCCGGCAGCATCACCCTGGCGCTGTCGATCCTGGTGGCGATCTTCGCCTTCCAGATGCCTGTCGACATGGCCCTGGCCGCTGCGGGTTACGGCTTCCTCTATGGCCTCTGGCCAATTGCCTGGATCATCGTTGCCGCGGTGTTCCTCTACAAACTCACGGTCAAGAGTGGCCAGTTCGAGGTCATCCGCAGCTCGGTGCTGTCGATCACCGACGACCAGCGCCTGCAGGTGCTGCTGATTGGCTTCTGCTTCGGCGCCTTCCTCGAAGGCGCGGCCGGCTTCGGCGCACCGGTGGCCATCACCGCCGCGCTACTGGTGGGCCTGGGCTTCAACCCGCTGTATGCCGCCGGCCTGTGCCTGATCGCCAACACCGCCCCGGTGGCCTTTGGCGCCCTGGGTATCCCGATCATCGTGGCCGGGCAGGTAACCGGCATCGACGCCTTCCACATCGGCGCCATGACCGGACGCCAGCTGCCGCTGCTGTCGCTGTTCGTGCCGTTCTGGCTGGTGTTCATGATGGACGGCGTGCGCGGCGTGAAAGAGACCTGGCCTGCCGCCCTGGTGGCCGGCCTGAGCTTCGCCGTCACCCAGTACTTCACCTCCAACTTCATCGGCCCGGAGCTGCCCGACATCACCTCGGCCCTGGCCAGCCTGATCGCCCTGACCCTGTTCCTCAAGGTCTGGCAGCCCAAGCGCGCGTTCGCCGAGGCCAAGGGCAGCGTCGGCGCCGCCGTCGTGCAGTCGAGCGGCAGCCAACCGAGCCCGTACAGCTTTGGCGAGATCTTCAAGGCCTGGTCACCCTTCCTGATCCTCACCGTGCTGGTCACCATCTGGACCCTGAAACCATTCAAGGCAGCCTTCGCCCCGGGCGGCGCGATGTACAACTTCGTGTTCAACTTCGCCATCCCGCACCTCGACCAGCTGGTGGTGAAGACCGCACCAATCGTCACAGCGCCCACCGCCATGCCGGCGGTGTTCAAGCTCGACCCGATCTCCGCCACCGGCACCGCGATCTTCCTATCGGCACTGATCTCGATGTGGGTGTTGAAGATCAACTTCAAAACTGGTCTGACCACTTTCAAAGAAACCTTCTGGGAACTGCGCTGGCCGATCCTGTCGATCGGCATGGTGCTGGCCTTCGCCTTCGTCACCAACTACTCGGGCATGTCCTCGACCATGGCCCTGGTGCTGGCCGGCACCGGCGCGGCGTTCCCGTTCTTCTCGCCGTTCCTCGGCTGGCTGGGCGTGTTCCTGACAGGCTCGGACACCTCGTCCAACGCCCTGTTCAGCTCGCTGCAGGCCACCACCGCGCACCAGATCGGCGTCAGCGACACCCTGCTGGTGGCGGCCAACACCAGCGGCGGCGTGACCGGCAAGATGATCTCGCCGCAGTCGATCGCCGTGGCCTGCGCGGCCACCGGCCTGGTCGGCAAGGAATCCGACCTGTTCCGCTTCACCGTCAAGCACAGCCTGTTCTTCGCCACCATCGTCGGCCTGATCACCCTGGTGCAGGCTTACTGGCTGACCGGCATGCTGGTTCATCACTAAAGTGAAAGGGCCCGGGCGCCACTGCGCGCCCGGCATCTCCTTCAACCCACGCTGCGAGAATCCATGATCATTTCCGCCTCCACCGACTATCGCGCCGCGGCCCAACGCAAGCTGCCTCCCTTCCTGTTCCACTACGCCGACGGCGGCGCCTACGCCGAGCACACCCTGCGCCACAATGTCTCGGACCTTGCCGGCATCGCCTTGCGCCAGCGCGTACTGAAGAACATGTCCGAGCTGAGCTTGCAGACAAAACTGTTCGACGAGACCCTGAGCATGCCCGTGGCCCTGGCCCCGGTCGGCCTCACCGGCATGTACGCCCGTCGTGGCGAGGTGCAGGCGGCACGCGCAGCGGCGGCCCATGGCATTCCGTTCACGATGTCGACGGTATCGGTGTGCCCGATCGAAGAAGTGGCCCCGGCCATCGACCGGCCAATGTGGTTCCAGCTGTATGTCCTGAAAGACCGCGGCTTCATGCGCAACGCCTTGGAGCGTGCGAAAGCGGCCGGCGTGAAGACCTTGGTGTTCACCGTCGACATGCCCGTGCCCGGCGCCCGCTATCGCGACGCCCACTCCGGCATGAGCGGCGCCAACGGCCCGCTGCGCCGCGTGCTGCAAGCCATGACCCACCCGCAATGGGCCTGGGACGTCGGCGTGATGGGCCGCCCCCACGACCTGGGCAATATCTCCGCCTACCGCGGCAACCCCACGGGCCTTGCCGACTACATCGGCTGGCTGGGCAACAACTTCGACCCGTCCATCTCCTGGAAAGACCTGGAGTGGATCCGCGAATTCTGGGACGGCCCGATGATCATCAAGGGCATCCTCGACGCCGATGACGCCCGCGACGCGGTCAAGTTCGGCGCCGACGGCATCGTCGTCTCCAACCACGGCGGCCGCCAGCTCGACGGCGTGTTGTCCAGCGCCCGTGCGCTGCCGGCCATCGCCGACGCGGTGAAGGGCGATATCAAGATCCTCGCCGACTCCGGCATCCGCAGCGGCCTCGATGTGGTGCGCATGATCGCCCTGGGCGCCGACACCGTGCTGATCGGCCGCGCCTTCCTCTATGCCCTGGCGACCCACGGCGAGGCCGGGGTGAAGAACCTGCTGGAGCTGTTCGAGAAAGAAATGCGCGTGGCCATGGTGCTGACCGGCGCCAAGTCCATCGGCGAGATCAGCAAAGACTCGCTGGTCCGCGAACTGGGCGCCTGAGCGCGCCCGCCAACGCCTGATTACCCGGGGCACGCCGCGCACCAGACGCCGCGGCCCCGCGAGGAGACTGCATGAGCCTGCCCGCCGCGTTCCTGCGTGATGCCGAGCGCCTGATCCCCGCCGAGCGCCGCTTCGACGACCCGACTTCGACCCTGGCCTTCGGCACCGACGCCAGCTTCTACCGGCTGATCCCCAAGCTGGTGCTGCGCGTGGAGTCCGAGGACGAAGTGGTCGCGCTGATCCAGCTGGCCCAGCGTGACCGGGTAGCGGTGACTTTCCGCGCTGCCGGCACCAGCCTGTCCGGCCAGGCCATCAGCGACTCGGTGCTGATCGTGCTCGGCGACAACTGGAATGGCCGGGAGATTCGCAACCACGGCGAGCAGATCCGCCTGCAGCCCGGCGTGATCGGCGCCCAGGCCAATGCCTGGCTGGCCCCCTATGGGCGCAAGATCGGCCCGGACCCGGCGTCGATCAACGCCTGCAAGATCGGCGGCATCGTCGCCAACAATGCCAGCGGCATGTGCTGCGGCACCGCGCAGAACACCTACCACACCCTCGCCGGTCTGCGCCTGGTGCTGGCCGATGGCACCCGCCTGGACAGCGAAGACCCGGCCAGCGTCGCCGCATTCGAGCAAAGCCACGCCAGCCTGCTGGACGAACTGGCCCGCCTTGGCCGCGAGACCCGCGCCAACACCACGCTGGCTGAGCGCATCCGGCACAAGTACCGGCTGAAGAACACCACGGGGCTTTCGCTTAACGCACTGGTGGACTACGACCAGCCGCTCGATATTCTGCAACACTTGCTGGTCGGCTCCGAGGGGACCCTGGGTTTCATCAGCGCCGTCACCTACGACACCGTGCCCGACCACCCGCACAAGGCCAGCGCGCTGCTGGTGTTCCCCAGCGTCGAAAGCTGCTGCCGCGCCGTGACCGTGCTCAAGCGCCAGCCCGTCTCCGCCGTGGAGCTGCTCGACCGTCGCAGCCTGCGCTCGGTGCAGGAGATGCCGGGCATGCCGGCGTGGGTCAAGGACCTGTCGGCCAACGCCTGCGCCCTGCTGATCGAATGTCGCGCGGCCAGCCAGAGCCTGCTGCACGAGCAACTCGAGCAGGTAATGGCGTCCATCGACGACTACCCGCTGGAGCAGAAGGTCGCGTTCAGCGAAGACCCGGCGGTGTACAACCAGCTATGGAAGATCCGCAAGGACACCTTCCCCGCCGTCGGCGCCGTGCGCCAGACCGGCACCACGGTGATCATCGAGGACGTGACCTTCCCCATCGAGCAACTGGCCGAAGGCGTCAACCGCCTGATCCAGCTGTTCGACAAGCACCGCTACGACGAGGCGATCATTTTCGGCCACGCCCTGGAAGGCAACCTGCACTTCGTCTTCACCCAGGGCTTCAACAGCGCCGAGGAAGTGGCGCGCTACCAGGCCTTCATGGACGACGTGGCGCAGCTGGTGGCAGTGGAATTCGGCGGCTCGCTCAAGGCCGAGCACGGCACCGGGCGCAACATGGCGCCCTTCGTCGAACTGGAATGGGGGCATGACGCCTACCAGCTGATGTGGAAGCTCAAGCGCCTGCTCGACCCCAACGGCATACTCAACCCCGATGTGGTGCTGAGCGAGGACCCCGACATTCACCTGAAGAACCTCAAGCCGCTGCCGGCCGCCGACGAGATCGTCGACAAGTGCATCGAGTGCGGTTTCTGCGAGCCGGTATGTCCGTCGAAAGGGCTTACCTTGAGCCCGCGCCAGCGCATCGTCATGTGGCGCGACATCCAGGCGAAGAAACGCGCCGGCGTTGATACCCGCGAACTGCTGCGCACCTACCAGTACCAGGGCATCGACACCTGCGCCGCCACCGGCCTGTGCGCCCAGCGCTGCCCGGTGGGCATCAACACTGGCGAGCTGGTGAAGAAGCTGCGCGGGCAGGCGGCCGAGCACGGCAAGGCCGCCGACTGGCTGGCCGAACATTTCCACGCCACCCTGCGCGGTGCCCGCTTCACGCTGGCCGCCGCCAATAGCGCGCGCAAGCTGCTCGGTGCCCCACGCATGAGTCGGCTCAGCGCCCGCCTGAGCAAGGCCAGCAAAGGCCGCCTGCCACAGTGGACACCCGCCATGCCACAGCCGTTGCGGGCCGTCGAGCTCCGCACTGCAAACCACGACGACCGCCCTCGCGTAGTCTATCTGGCCGCCTGTGTTTCGCGGGTGATGGGCCCGGCCTATGCCGACCACGAGCAAAGCTCGCTGCTGGACAAGACCCGCGCCCTGCTGGAGAAGGCCGGCTATCAGGTAGTGTTCCCGGACAACGCCGACAGCCTGTGCTGCGGCCAGCCGTTCGCCTCCAAGGGCTACCCCGAACAAGCCGAGCACAAGCGCCAGGAACTGATCAACGCGCTGCTGCACGCCAGCCGTGGCGGCCTCGACCCGATCTACTGCGACACCAGCCCCTGCACCCTGCGCCTGGTGCAGGACCTGGGCGAATCGCGGCTGGACCTGTACGACCCGGTACGCTTCATCCGCACCCACCTGGTCGACAAGCTGGAGTTCACCCCCCAGGACGAGCCCGTCGCGGTACACGTGACCTGCAGCACCCAGCACCTGGGCGAAAGCCAGGCGCTGATCGACCTGGCGCGGCGCTGCAGCAAGCAGGTGGTGATCCCCGAAGGCATTCATTGCTGCGGCTTCGCCGGCGACAAGGGCTTCACCACACCGGAGCTCAACGCCCATTCGCTGCGCACGCTCAAGGACGCGGTGCAGTATTGCAGCGAGGGGATCTCCACCAGCCGCACCTGTGAGATCGGCCTGTCGAGCCACAGTGGCATCGACTATCACGGGCTGGTCTACCTGGTGGACCGGGTGACGCGGGCGCGCAGTCTCTGAGGGCAGGGCTTTCTCGCACCGGCCTCTCGCCGGCAAGCCGGCTCCCACCCCGACCGCGCTAGCCCAAAGCAATGTGCCATCCTGTGGGAGCCGGCTTGCCGGCGAGAGGCCGGTACAGGCAAACAAGCCAGTTGCTCCTACAGGTATGGCGCATGCCGGCATGCGACTTCTGCACAAACCCCACGCACTCAAGTAAACTGGCGGCCTTTTCGCGCAGCCTCGGGCTGCCCCTGTCGATTTACCAAAGGTGCCCGCCATGCCCTGGCTGCAAGTACGCCTGGCCATCAGCCCGGAACAAGCCGAAACCTACGAAGACGCCCTGCTTGAAGTGGGTGCTGTCTCGGTGACCTTCATGGACGCCGAAGACCAGCCGATCTTCGAACCGGACCTCAACACCACCCCGCTGTGGTCGCACACGCACTTGCTGGCGCTGTTCGAGGCCGATGCCGAGCCCGAGCAGGTGTTCGCCCACCTGCGCCTGCTGACCGGCGCCGAGCTCCCCGAGTACCACGCCGAGGTGATCGAGGACCAGGACTGGGAGCGCAGCTGGATGGACAACTTCCAGCCGATGCGTTTCGGCCAGCGCCTGTGGATCGTGCCGAGCTGGCACGAAGCCCCGGAAAAGGACGCGGTAAACCTGCTGCTCGACCCGGGCCTGGCCTTTGGCACGGGCACCCACCCGACCACCGCGCTGTGCCTGGAATGGCTCGACGGCCAGCAGCTGCAAGACACGCAAGTGCTCGACTTCGGCTGCGGCTCGGGCATCCTGGCCATTGCCGCGCTGCTGCTCGGCGCCCGCCACGCGGTCGGCACCGACATCGACGTGCAGGCTATCGAGGCCTCCCGTGACAACGCCCAGCGCAACGGCATTGCCGACGACACGTTCGACCTGTACCTGCCCGAGCAGATGCCGGCGATGCAGGCCGACGTGCTGGTGGCCAACATCCTGGCCGGCCCGCTGGTAGCGCTGGCGCCGCAGCTGTCCGGCCTGGTGCGCCCCGGCGGCCTGCTGGCGCTGTCGGGCATCCTCGCCGAACAGGGCGAGGAAGTGGCCGCTGCCTATGCCGCCGACTTCGACCTGGACCCGATCGTCGTGCGCGACGGCTGGGTACGTATCAGTGGTCGCCGCCGCTAAGCGCGCCTAGACTCATCTCCTGCACAGCTTCCCGGACAGCCGCATGACCGACAGTTTCGTCACCCAGTGCCCGCATTGCCAGACCAGCTTTCGCGTCACCCATCACCAGTTGAGCGTGGCCCGCGGCGTGGTGCGCTGCGGCCAATGCCTGCAGGTGTTCAACGCGGCGAAACAACTGCTGGAGCAGAACCGCGCCGCGGCGGGCGAAGGCGATACCCGTGCGCCGGTGCCGGCAGCCGAGCCGGCCGTGCCAGCGCCCGTAGCCGTGCAGCCGGAGGCCGCCCCGCCGGCACCGAGCGAGGACAACTGGACGGTGACCGCCGAGGAACTGGATGCCCTCGACCTCGACCAGGAACTGGCGCGCCTTGAACGGCGCAGCCCGGGTGATCGGCGCGCAGCCCCGGCCAAGGGCATGCTGCAGGCCCGCCGCGACGATCAGCTCGGTGATGGGCCTGGCGATGAACCGTTCGGCACGGCCACTGACGGCGACCGTGAGCCGGCGCAGGAGCGCGAGGACGCGCCGATGCTGGTCGAGCAGGAGCCGCTGGACCTGGCACCGGCCGCCGACGAGCGCACCGAGCCCACCCTCGGCACCACCCGCCTCGAGCTGGACGATGGGCCGCCAGTGCGCGATCAGCCACTCGACGAACCCTCGCAGCAACTGCCCAGCCATGACGAACCCTTGCCGGAAAAGGGCCTTTCGGCGCTCGACGACGAGGTGCACGGCGCGCCGTTCTCGGCCCGCGACGATGACCCCGACGAACATCCCGGACAGCGCCTGGAACCGAGCCTGGCCGCCAAGCCCGAGCGCTCGCGCAAGGAGCCGTTGGTCGACGTGGTCGACGACCCGTTGCAGCTGGGCTGGGAAAAGCCAGCCCCGAACTGGGGCAGGCGCCTGTTGTGGGGTCTCCTGACCCTGCTGGCCGCGGGCTTGCTGGCATTCCAGTACATCTGGTTCCACTTCGACGAAATGGCCCGCCAGGACCAGTACCGCCCCTGGTTCCAGCAGCTGTGCCCGATGTTCGGCTGCCAGGTGCCGACCCGCGTCGACATCTCGCGGATCAAGAGCAGCAACCTGGTAGTGCGCAGCCACCCGGATTTCAAAGGGGCGCTGATCGTCGACGCGATCATCTACAACCGTGCGCCCTTCGCCCAGCCCTTCCCGCTGCTCGAGCTGCGCTTCGCCGACCTCAACGGCCAGTTGATCGCCAGCCGGCGCTTCAAGCCCAGCGAGTACCTGTCGGGCGAGCTGGCCGGGCGCGGCGAGATGCCCAGCCAGACGCCGATCCACATCGCCCTGGACATCCTCGACCCTGGGCCGAAGGCGGTGAACTACAGCCTGAGCTTCCGTTCGCCGGAATAAGCGACAGGCGGCAAGCTTCAAGCCGCAGATAAAAGGCTGTCTGCAGGCCTCTTGCAGCTTGAAGCTCGCCACTTGGCACTGGGTGTCATAACGCCGCAACTGTTCAGATTTTATCCAGATTCATCTTTATCCGGTCATCGAGAGCGGGTATCATGCCATCCCTTTTTCGAACTCCAATGATTCGGCCCCACAACAGGGAACACCTATGTCGGCGGTACGCATCGGCCCTTACACACTGCAGAACAACCTGATCCTGGCCCCCATGGCCGGCGTCACGGACCAACCTTTCCGAACGCTGTGCAAACGCCTTGGCGCGGGCATGGTGGTGTCGGAGATGGTTTCCAGCGACATGCGCCTGTGGAACAGCCGCAAGTCGAGCCTGCGCCGCATCCACGAAGGTGATCCCGAGCCACGCTCGGTGCAGATCGCCGGTGGCGACGCGCAGATGATGGCCGAGGCGGCCCGGGCCAACGTCGAGGCCGGCGCGCAGATCATCGATATCAACATGGGTTGCCCGGCGAAAAAAGTCTGCAACAAGGCCGCAGGCTCTGCTTTATTGAGAGATGAAGCCTTGGTCACCGAAATCCTCCATGCCGTCGTCGGCGCCGTGGACGTACCGGTGACGCTGAAGATCCGCACCGGCTGGGACCGGGCGAGCAAGAATGGCCTGAACGTGGCGAAGATCGCCGAACAGGCCGGCATCCAGGCGCTGGCGGTGCATGGCCGCACACGCGCCGACCTGTACACCGGTGACGCCGAGTACGACACCATCGCCGCGATCAAGCAGGCGGTGTCGATCCCGGTATTCGCCAACGGCGACATCACCTCGCCGGAAAAGGCCCGGGCGGTGCTGCATGCCACCGGCGCCGACGGCCTGCTGATCGGCCGTGCCGCCCAGGGGCGGCCGTGGATTTTCCGCGAGGTCGAGCATTACCTGCGCACGGGCGAGCACCTGCCCGCCCCGGCGCTGGACGAAGTAGAACGCATTCTGCTGGAGCACCTGGCCGCGCTGCATGCCTTCTATGGCGATGTGATGGGCGTGCGGATCGCCCGCAAGCACGTTGGCTGGTACCTGGCAACCCGACCTGGCGGCAAGGAGTTCCGCAGCCAGTTCAACGCTTTGCAAGACACACAAGCGCAGTGCGCCAACGTTCAGGCGTTTTTCGCCGAACGTCGACAGAGCCTTGGGACAGAGGACGAACAAGGGGTGGCCGCATGACGATGATGACCGAGACATTAGTGAGTGGAACAACGCCCGTGAGCGACAACGCCAACCTCAAGCAGCACCTGAACACGCCGAGCGAAGAGGGCCAGACCCTGCGCGACAGCGTCGAGAAGGCACTGCACAACTACTTCGCCCACCTGGAAGGCGCTACCGTCACGGACGTGTACAACCTGGTGCTCTCGGAAGTCGAGGCGCCGCTGCTCGAATGCGTGATGAACTACGTCAAGGGCAACCAGACCAAGGCCAGCGAGATGCTCGGGCTCAACCGAGGCACGCTGCGCAAGAAGCTCAAGCAGTACGATCTGTTGTAAGGCCAGAACCCCAACCAAAAAGGCGCTCATGCAAAGAGGCGCCTTTTTTGCTGACTCCACCGCGTTATGGAATCTGAAATGACCGACCAGACTACCCGCCTGCCGATCCGCCGCGCCCTGATCAGCGTCTCCGACAAGACCGGTATCCTCGAATTCGCCCGTGAGCTGCAACAGCTCGGTGTCGAGATCCTGTCCACCGGCGGCACCTACAAGCTGCTCAAGGACAACGGCGTCAACGCGGTGGAAGTGGCCGACTACACCGGCTTCGCCGAAATGATGGACGGCCGGGTCAAGACCCTGCATCCGAAGATCCACGGCGGCATCCTGGGCCGTCGCGGCACCGACGACGCCATCATGAACGAGCATGGCATCAAGCCGATCGACCTGGTCGCGGTCAACCTGTACCCGTTCGAAGCCACCATCAGCAAGCCGGGCTGCGACCTGCCGACCGCCATCGAGAACATCGACATCGGCGGCCCGACCATGGTCCGTTCCGCGGCGAAGAACCACAAGGACGTGGCCATCGTGGTCAACGCCAGCGATTACGCCGGCATTGTCGAAGGCCTGAAAGCCGGCGGCCTGACCTACGCCCAGCGCTTCGACCTGATGCTCAAGGCCTTCGAGCACACCGCCGCCTACGACGGCATGATCGCCAACTACATGGGCACCATCGACCAGGCCAAGGACACCCTGTCCACCGAAGACCGCAGCGAGTTCCCGCGCACCTTCAACAGCCAGTTCGTCAAGGCCCAGGAAATGCGCTACGGCGAGAACCCGCACCAGAGCGCGGCGTTCTACGTCGAGGCCAAGAAAGGCGAAGCCAGCATCTCCACCGCCATCCAGCTGCAAGGCAAGGAGCTGTCGTTCAACAACGTGGCCGACACCGACGCCGCGCTGGAGTGCGTGAAGAGCTTCGTCAAGCCGGCCTGCGTCATCGTCAAGCACGCCAACCCGTGCGGCGTGGCCGTGGTGCCTGAAGACGAAGGCGGTATCCGCAAGGCCTACGACCTGGCCTACGCCACCGACACCGAGTCGGCGTTCGGCGGCATCATCGCCTTCAACCGCGAGCTGGATGGCGAAACCGCCAAAGCCATCGTCGAGCGCCAGTTCGTCGAAGTGATCATCGCCCCGAAAATCTCCCAGGCCGCCCGCGAAGTCGTGGCCGCCAAGCAGAACGTGCGTCTGCTGGAGTGCGGCGAGTGGCCAGCCGAGCGCGCCGCCGGTTGGGACTTCAAGCGCGTCAACGGTGGCCTGCTGGTGCAGAGCCGCGATATCGGCATGATCACTGCCGACGACCTGAAGATCGTCACCAAGCGTGCGCCGACCGAGCAGGAAATCCACGACCTGGTGTTTGCCTGGAAAGTGGCCAAGTTCGTCAAGTCCAACGCCATCGTCTACGCCAAGCAGCGCCAGACCATCGGCGTCGGCGCTGGCCAGATGAGCCGCGTCAACTCCGCGCGCATCGCCGCGATCAAGGCCGAGCATGCCGGCCTGCAAGTGCAGGGCGCGGTAATGGCCTCGGATGCGTTCTTCCCGTTCCGTGATGGCATCGACAACGCGGCTAAAGTGGGTATCAGCGCCGTGATCCAGCCAGGTGGCTCGATGCGCGATGCCGAAGTCATCGCCGCCGCCGACGAGGCCGGTATCGCCATGGTATTCACCGGCATGCGCCACTTCCGCCACTGATTATGGCAATCGGCCGCACTGAAGCAGGCATCTGCTGCGTTGGGGCCGGTTCCGCTGATGCTCATTGCCATAAGGCAACTGCGCTCATCGGAACCGTCCCCGCCTTGCATCTACCTGTTTCAGTGCGACCTCGTACAGCGAGGGGCGCTGCCTCTCGTTCGACAGATTTCGAGGTTTTGACATGAAAGTTTTGATCATCGGCAGCGGCGGTCGTGAACACGCCCTGGCCTGGAAAGTCGCCCAGGACCCACGGGTCGAGAAAATCTTCGTGGCGCCGGGTAACGCCGGCACCGCCAGCGAAGCCAAGTGCGAGAACGTCGCCATTGACGTCACTGCCCTGGAGCAACTGGCCGACTTCGCCGAGAAGAACGTCGACCTGACCATCGTCGGCCCGGAAGCGCCGCTGGTCATCGGTGTCGTGGACCTGTTCCGCAGCCGTGGCCTGGACTGCTTCGGCCCGACCAAGGGCGCGGCCCAGCTGGAAGGCTCCAAGGCCTTCACCAAGGACTTCCTGGCCCGCCACAAGATCCCGACTGCCGACTACCAGAACTTCACCGAGATCGAGCCGGCCCTGGCCTACCTGCGTGAGAAAGGCGCGCCGATCGTGATCAAGGCCGACGGCCTGGCCGCCGGTAAAGGCGTAATCGTCGCCATGACCCTGCAGGAAGCCGAAGACGCCGTGCGCGACATGCTTGCCGGCAACGCCTTCGGTGAAGCCGGTTCGCGCGTGGTGATCGAAGAGTTCCTCGACGGCGAGGAAGCCAGCTTCATCGTCATGGTCGATGGCCACAACGTGCTGCCAATGGCCACCAGCCAGGATCACAAGCGTGTCGGCAACCAGGACACCGGCCCGAACACCGGCGGCATGGGTGCCTACTCCCCAGCGCCAGTGGTCACCGCCGACGTGCACCAGCGCGTGATGGACCAGGTGATCTGGCCAACCGTGCGCGGCATGGCCGAGGAAGGCAACGTCTACACCGGCTTCCTGTATGCCGGCCTGATGATCGACAAGGCGGGCAACCCCAAGGTCATCGAGTTCAACTGCCGCTTCGGCGACCCGGAAACCCAGCCGGTCATGCTGCGCCTGGAGTCGAGCCTGGTGCTGCTGATCGAAGCAGCCTTTGCCAAGGCCCTGGACAAGGTCGAAGCGCAATGGGACCCGCGCCCGAGCCTGGGCGTGGTGCTGGCCGCCGGTGGTTACCCGGGCGACTACGCCAAGGGCGCCGTGATCAGCGGCCTGGACGCCGCCGCCAAGCTGGAAGGCAAGGTGTTCCACGCCGGCACCGCACTGAAGGACGGCCAGGTGGTCACCGCCGGCGGCCGCGTGCTGTGCGCCACCGCCATGGGCGACACCGTCGAGGCTGCCCAGCAGCAGGCCTACCGCCTGGCCGAGCAGGTCAAGTGGGACGCCAGCTTCTACCGCAACGACATCGGCTACCGGGCCATCGCCCGCGAGCGCGGTGAGCAGCAGTAAAAGTGCAGCCGACGGTCGTGGCGCTCCCGGCGCACGGCCTTCGGCTCGTCGTCAAGGCCCCGCCGGGGCCTTGCCTTCGCCTTGGCGCGCCGCGCATAGTGGTTATCCGGCACATTAGCTAAGAAGGGATTTCGTCGTGCGTCGGCTTCGGATTGCCATAGCCCTGTTCGTCAGTCTGCTGACCCTGCTCTGCCTGCTCCCGGCGCACGCCGAACAGGCCGCGGGCTGGTCGGCGCTGCTCGATGAGCAGGCCAACCTGCAGCTGTCCGACGTGCGCTCCGAGCGCTACCGCAACCAGTTCAGCCCATTGGCCCTCGAAGAACTGGATGCCGCCCTCCCCGACCAGGCCCTGTGGTTGCACTACCGTCTGGATCCGAGCGACCAGGAACAACTGGTTCGTATTTTCGCCCCCGACCTGTCACGCCTGGACCTCTACGCCCTGGAAGGCGGCAAATTGCTGCGCCAGTTGCACCACGGCCGGCAGGGCGACGGCCTCAGCCCCACCCTGCGCGGCAGGGACCACGTGCTGCCACTGCCGCACAGCAACCAACCGCTGGATATCTACCTGCGGCTGGTTTCCGAACACCAACTGCGCCCGGCCATCACTGTCGAGACCACCGCCCACGCCGCCGCCGACCAGCGCCAGTCGTTGCTGTTCGGCCTGTTGTTCGGTGGCCTGGTGATGCTGATCCTGCACAACCTGATCCGTTTTGCCTACACGCGTTCCAGTACCACGCTGGTGCTGGCGCTGTACCACGGCCTGATGTTGCTCAGCGCGCTGATCCTGCTAAACCTCAGCGGGCCATGGTGGCACCTGTGGCACAGCGCGCAGACCCCGGCGGCCTACCTGACGCTGGTGCTGGCAGGCCTGGCCGGGTTGTATTTCACCCTGCACTTCTTCTCCCCCTGCAGTTCGGCGCGGCTCAACCGCCTGCTGCACCTGGAGATGCTGGTGGCCGCCGTCAGCGGCCTGGTGTTGCTGTTCGTCGACACCCTGCCGCTGAACCTGATGACCTACGCTTTGCTCGCCCTGGGCAGCGTGAGCATGCTGCTGGTCAGCGGCTATCACTGGTACAAGGGCTACGGCCCGGCGCGCCTGTTCGCCGTGGCGATGCTGGTGTTCAACCTCGGCGGCCTGGTGCTGTTGCCGGCCCTGCTGGGCCTCACCCGCACCTCCACGCCTTGGTTGCTGTGCATCCTCATGGCGCTGACCGTGGTCAGCGGCCTGCTGCTCAACCTCGCGGTCAGCGAGCGCCTGCGCCGGATCAGCGAGGAGCGCTTTCGCGCCAGCCGCGCCCTGGCCGCCAGCGATGCCGAGATCAACGCCAAGGCCGAGTTCCTGGCCAAGATCAGCCATGAGATCCGCACCCCCATGAACGGCGTGCTGGGCATGACCGAGTTGCTGCTGGGCACGCCGCTGTCGGTCAAGCAGCGCGACTATGTGCAGACCATCCACAGCGCCGGCAACGAACTGCTCACCCTGATCAACGAAATCCTCGACATCTCCAAGCTCGAGTCGCGGCAGATCGAGCTGGACGACGTGCAGTTCGACCTCAATGCCCTGATCGAGGACTGCCTGAACATCTTCCGGGCCAAGGCCGAACAGCAGAACATCGAGCTGATCAGTTTCACCCAGCCCCAGGTGCCCCGGGTCGTCAGCGGCGATCCGACACGCCTGCGCCAGGCCTTGTCGAGTCTGCTGGACAACGCCCTGAAGAACACCAGCCAGGGCGAGATCCTGCTGGTGGTGGCCCTCGACCAGCGCGGCGACAGCCCACGCCTGCGCATCGCCGTGCAGGACAGCGGCGAGCCCATGCCGCCGGCCGAGCGTGACGCCTTGCTGCAGGCCGAGCTGCACAGTCGCCACTTCCTCTCCAGCAACAAACTCGGTGGCCACCTTGGCCTGGTGATCGCCAAGCAACTGATCGGCCTGATGCAGGGCGAGTTCGGCATCAAGACCAGCACCAGCATGGGCAACACCCTGTGGCTGACCCTGCCGCTCGACCCGCTGCGCCTGGAGCAGCCGCCCACCGACCTCGACGGCCCGCTGCGCGATGCCCGGGTACTGGTGGTGGACGACAACGACACCTGCCGCAAGGTGCTGGTGCAGCAATGCAGCGCCTGGGGCATGAACGTCAGCGCGGTGCCGTCGGGCAAGGAGGCGCTGGCCTTGCTGCGCACCAAGGCGCACCTGCGCGATTATTTCGACGCGGTGCTGCTCGACCAGAACATGCCCGGCATGACCGGCATGCAACTGGCAGCGAAGATCAAGGAAGACCCGAGCCTGAACCACGACATCCTGGTGGTCATGCTCACCGGCATCAGCAATGCGCCGAGCAAGATCATCGCCCGCAACGCCGGGGTCAAGCGCATCCTCGCCAAGCCGGTGGCCGGCTACACGCTCAAGACCACCCTGGCCGAGGAGCTCGCCCTGCGCGGTCGCGAGCAGGCCGCGCCGCCGCTGCCGGTCGGCACCCCGGTGCCGTTGGACCTTCCCGGCGACTTCCGCATCCTGGTGGCCGAGGACAACAGCATCTCGACCAAGGTCATCCGCGGCATGCTCGGCAAGCTCAACCTCGAACCCGATACCGCCAGCAATGGTGAAGAGGCCTTGCAGGCGATGAAGGCCAAGCACTACGACCTGGTGCTGATGGACTGCGAGATGCCGGTGCTCGATGGTTTCTCCGCCACCCAGCAGCTGCGCGCCTGGGAAAGCGCCAACCAGCGCCCGCGTACCCCGGTGGTGGCATTGACCGCGCACATCCTCAACGAACACAAGGAACGCGCGCGCCTGGCCGGCATGGACGGGCACATGGCCAAGCCGGTGGAGCTGTCGCAGTTGCGCGAGCTGGTGCAGTTCTGGGCGGGGCAGCGGCAGGCGGTGTCCGACGACACCACGCAGATCCTGTAGGCGCTACCTCAGCCGCGAGGTAGCCACCACAGAATCTGGCACCCGCTTCGCGGGTGATCGCGGCTGAAGCCGCTGCTACAGGTTCCGTGCTATACAGGTGCCACCCATTCCCGCCGCGGACCCAGCGCCATGCTCCATGAGTTGTTCAGCGTTTACCTGAAAATGCTCGTGCTCTACAGCCCGTTCTTCGTGCTCTCATGTTTCATCGGCCTGACCCGCGGCCACTCCAGCAAGGAACGCAAGCAACTGGCCTGGCGGGTAGCCATTGCCACGCTGGTCGCCAGCGTGCTGCTGTACCTGTTCGGTCGGGTGATCTTCGGGGTATTCGGCATCACCGCCGACGCCTTCCGCATCGGCGCAGGCTCGGTGCTGTTCATCTCGGCGCTGGGCATGGCCCAGGGCAAGTCGGCGGTGCAGACCGACAACGTGCAGCAGGACGTGACCATCGTGCCGCTGACCATTCCGCTCACCGTCGGCCCCGGCACCATCGGTGCATTGCTGGTGATGGGCGTGGGCCAACCGCACTGGGACGACAAGCTGCTGGCCATCGTCAGCATCGCCCTGGCCAGCTTCACCGTGGGCCTGGTGCTGTACCTCTCGCACCGTATCGAGCGGATCCTCGGCGACCAGGGCCTGCAGATCGTCAGCCGCCTGATGGGGCTGTTCGTCTGCGCCCTGGCGGCGCAGATCATCTTCACCGGGATCAAGGGCTACCTGCTGCCCTGACCCCGGCTCCGCTCAGGGCTTGGCGGGGTACCAGCGCGGCGTGTACACCCACTGGCCGCCATCGGTACGGGGGAAGGTGCAGGTGGTCGAGGAGCCGACCAGCACCATGGTGCGCATGTCGACCATCTCCGGCAGCAGCTCGCCCAAGGTCACCACGCGCAGGGTCTGCCCTGGCCGGCCGATATCACGGCCCAGCACCACGGGGGTGCCTGCACCGCGATGGCGGCGTACCACCTCCAGCGCCATACCCAGCTGATGAGGGCGGGCCTTGGAGATCGGGTTGTAGAACGCCAGCACCAGATCCGCCTGGGCCGCCAGGTCGAGGCGCTTCTCGATGATCGACCAGGGTTTGAGGTTGTCCGACAGCGACATCACGCAAAAATCGTGGCCCAGTGGCGCCCCCGCCTGGGCGGCGGTAGCCAGCGAGGCCGAGACGCCAGGCAGGATCTCCAGCTCGACGCGCTGCCAGGCCGGGTCACTGGATTCGTGGAGCGCTTCGAGCACCGCGGCGGCCATGGCGAACACGCCCGGATCGCCCGATGACACTACCACCACCGAACGCCCTTGCGCCGCCAGCTCGAAGGCATGCCGAGCACGCTGCATCTCTTCGCGGTTGTCGGTGCAGTGCAGCACCTGATCGTCGCGGAAGGGGCCGGCCATGCGCACGTAGGTTTCGTAACCCAGCACATCCTGCGCACGCGCCAGCTCCGCCTTGACCGCCGGCACCATCAGCTCGGCGGCACCAGGGCCCAGGCCGATCACGGCCAGGCGACCACGGCGACGGCCAACGCGGTCGATGTCGACAGGTGCTGCGCAAACACCGTGGGCGAGCCCCGCCGACGAACCTACACGCGCTTGCGGCACTGCATCAGCCAGCATTCGCTCCAGGCTTTCGGCAGCCGGGGCGAAGCGCAGGGCAACATTCAGTGCCCGTGCAGCTTCGTGCAGGGCCGGCTCCGCCATCTCGGCTTCGCTCGCCAGCAGGCAGGCCAGCGCGGGCTCGGCGATGTTCGCCCGCAGCAGTTCCTCGCGTACCTGGTGCGCCAGGTCGGCGCTACCGGCCGTGACCGCCACCACCACGCAACGCGCATGGATCAGCAGTTCGTCACGGCTGGCCGGACGCAGTGCGCTGCCCACGTGGATAGTGCGCTGCGCCTCGTCACTGGCGGGCAGCTGCGCGTGTTCGAGCCACGGCGCGTCACCTTCGACACGCACCGCCTCGCCCGCCAGCAGGTCGGAGACGAAGCGCTTGCCCTGCTCCAGGTCCGCCAGTGCGTAACCCTCGGGCGGGTTGAGCAGACAGGTGCCGAAGCGCAGTTCGCCACTGGTGGTGATCGCCGCGCTCACACCCAGCGCCTCACCGATCTCTCGTGCCATGATATTGACCCCACCCAGGCCACCGAGCAGCGGCACCACGGCGCTGCCGTCCTCGGCCACCACCAGCACCGGTGGCTCCACGCCTTTTTCGCTCAACAACGGCGCCAGGGTGCGAATGACGATACCCGCCGCGCACAGGGCGATGATCGGTGTGTCCTGCTGGTACAGCGCACGCAGGGTGTCGCCAAATGCTGCGTAGTATACGTCGGCCCCTTCCACGCGCCCTTCCAGGCCATGGATCAGCGCCTGTGGATAACAGGCCTGGATACGCCGCGCGGTGGCCAGGCTGCCCGGGCCGAGAATGACGATTGCCGGAGCCTTGTTCATCCCTGCCATTTCTCACCCGGCACGATGATCAGCGAGAAGTATGGCGAGGACTGTGGGTCGACCTCGTCCAGCGCGACGATCTTCTGGTTGGCCATGGTCGCCCGCTCCACGTACAGCGCACGGCTATCCATGCCCAGCTCGGCGAGCACCTGGCGCACCTTGGGGAAGTTGCGTCCCAGTTTCATGATCACTGCGGCGTCGGCATCGGCCAGACGGCGCTTGAGTTCCTCATGGGGCAACACGCCGGAAAGCACGGTGAGGGTCTGGTTGCGATACACCAGCGGCGCTCCGAGCACCGAGGCGCCGCCGAGCATCGAGCACACGCCCGGGATCACCTGGGCCTCATAGCGCGAGGCCAGGCGATCATGCAGATACATGTAGGAGCCGTAGAAGAACGGGTCGCCCTCACAGATCACCGCCACGTCACGGCCGGCATCCAGGTGTTCGGCCACCTGCACGCTGGCTTCGTCGTAGAAGTCGCTGATCACCTGTTCATAGGACAGTGGTGCCGGCAGCGCCTCGGTGGTCACCGGATACACCAGCGGCAACAAGGTCTGTTCGGCTTGCAGGTGCGCCTCGATGATGCCGAAGGCGTTGCCGCGCTTGCCCTTGGCGACGAAGTACGCCACCACCGGCGCCTCGCGCAGCAGGCGCAAGGCCTTGACCGTGATCAGCTCGGGGTCGCCCGGGCCCACGCCCAGGCCCAGCAGTCGTCCGCGTGCCTGCATCATTCCACCTCCGTGGCCAGGGCGTTGACTGCCGCGGCGGCCATCGCGCTGCCGCCCAGGCGGCCCTGCATGATCACGAACGGCACGCCGCGGCTGTCGGCAGCAAGCATGGCCTTGGATTCGGCGGCGCCGACGAAGCCGACCGGGAAGCCGAGGATCAACGCCGGTTTCGGTGCGCCGGCATCGAGCATTTCCAGCAGGTAGAACAGCGCGGTCGGCGCGTTGCCGATCACCACCACGCTGCCTTCCAGATGCGGGCGCCACAGCTCCAGGGCCACGGCGGAACGGGTGTTGCCTTCGGCCTTGGCCAGGTCCGGCACGCTCGGGTCACGCAGGGTGCAGATCACCGGGTTGTTGGCCGGCAGACGGGCGCGGGTGATGCCTTCGGCGACCATGTGCGCGTCGCAGAGGATCGGCGCGCCCTTGGCCAGGGCCTCGCGGCCGGCACTGCCGGCGCCTTCGGAGAACTGCAGGCCATCGATGGCTTCGACCATGCCGCAGGCATGGATCACGCGCACGGCGAGCTTTTCAAGATCGGCGGGGATCCGCTCGAGCCGGGCTTCCTCGCGGATGATGCGGAAGGAATTGCGATAGATCTCCTGACCATCGCGGATGTAGTCAATCATCAAGGTGCTCCGTCGGCAGGTCGAGCATGGCGCCTGCTTCTTCTGGGGTGAGGTCGGCGCCGCGCAGCCTGCCGAAGCCCGGCTGGCGCGCATCGCGCAAGTAAAGGTCATAGCGGCCCGGGGCGCGGGCCAGCAGGGTGGCCGGGGCCGTGTGGGCCATGGCGCAGGAACGTGGGCAGGCGCACAGGTGCACGCTGCCTGGGGCGCCGTGGTGCAGCAAGCCGGCCAGGGTCACGGCATCGGCCTTGGTGTCGGCCTGGCCCTTGGCGCAGCCGCCGGAGCCGGTGCAGGCGACGACCCGCGCCAGCGGGTGCTCGCTGTGACACAGCAGGCCCAGGGCTGCAAGGTGTTCGCGGGCAGGCTCCACATGGGCCGGGTTCAGGTTGGTCAGTACCAGGCTTTGCCAAGGCGTCAGGCGCAAGCTGCCATCGCCCCATTGGCGGACGACATGGGCGGCGCCGCGCAGCATGGCCGGGGTCAGGCGTCCGAGGGGCGGCGCGACGCCAAAGGCCACGCCCTGGCGCTGGGGCAACAGGCCCAGCCAGGCACTTGTCGTTGCCGGGCGCTGCCAAACCAGCAATGAGGTGTCGATTTTCAGGGGCAGCCCTTCAAGGAAGTGCCCCAGCGGGCACACCTGCAGCAATTGACGCATGCGCGACTGCTCGGGCGTCGCCAGGTCGAGGAAGCGCTCCAGCACCGCGCGCACCAACGCCAGCCCCTGCTCCACCGGCACCGCGCCCAGCGCCTGGCTATTCGACAGGCTGCTAGCGAGCCCGAACCGCAACCAGATCCGTCCTTCGCGTTGCATCGCGGACAGCCACAGATCATGGGCGTGCTCGAGCATCGCCAGCGCTTCGCCGCCATCGAGTTGCATGGCGAACTTGGCCGACAGCTTGTGGAACCTGGGTGTACTTTCCAGCAGGTCGAGAATCTGCCCGGCCAACGGTCGGGTGTCGAACACCATCGCCGGATCGAGCCCGGCCAATGGGCTGAGCATGAGATTGCGCACATCGTCACCGGCCGCATCACGCGGGCCGAGCCCTGCGGCCAGCAGATGCTCGACCAGGCCCCGGTGATCATCACCGATGCCGCGAATCTGCAGATTGGCTCGGTTGGTCGCCTCGATCACGCCTCCGGCAAAACGCTCGGCGGCGTCGGCCACGGCATCGGCCTGGTCGGCCAGCAGCAGGCCACCGGGCAGTTTGATCCGGCAGATGCCACCATCGCGCGCGGCGACGATGCGCCACAACCCCGGGCAGGCCGAGGGACGGGGCGAAACTTCGGGGG